>JALRGZ010000090.1 GCA_023253295.1 Flavobacterium sp. | reverse complement strand
TGCCGATTTGGTTTACATGCTCAACTGGGACATCAAAGAAGAACCCAAAGCCGTCCAAAAACAACTCTTTGTTTCCCTTGACAACGACGAACAAAAAATTTACGATTACCTACTAAAAACTGGCAAGGAATTAATGGATATTATTGCTTTAGAATGTGAATTTCCCATTTACAGAGTTTCCAGTATTTTATTGAATATGGAATTAAAAGGTGTTATTAGACCGTTACCGGGAAAATTGTTTGAGGCGATTTGATTTGACAACTTTTCGAAAATTGTCAAATTTGAAAATAACCGCAGATTCACAGATTAATTATTAAATCTATTGATTTCATTATTAAAATACTTATGAAAAAACTACTTTCTATTTTATTAACACTACTCTTAAGTTGCTCTTCGGATAAATATAGTTTTGAAAATATTGAAATCATGTCTTATTATTATCAATATGATGACAATTCGAAATTAATTTTAAACAGGGTACTTTATTCGTATATCAATCCGAATGGACTATCTCAAACTATAAGAAAAACGAGTGTTACAGACGAAGATAAATATTATGAATCAAAAATAGATTCCAAACTTTTAAACAGTATTGTTTCTGAAACAAAAAACAAGGATGAAAATTATTTTAAACAATCCAAAGATTCTTTAGGTATTAAATTGTATTGTGGACCAATAATTAGACTAAAAATAACTTATAAAAATGCAAAAACACTAAGTTTAACTTTCGAAGAAAATAATAGTATAAAAAAATTAAGTCCTTATTACAATCTATATACAACTCTAATTAATGACTCCATAAACATTCACATTCACTACCAAGATGATTTAATCTCAATAAGACAAAAAGAATATGAACAATTTGTAATACACAAAGACACATCAGGACTATTGATTCCACCTCCACCAAAAATGAAAGTAAAATTTATTAAACTAGAGAATTAAAATTTAAAAAATAAAACCCGACAGGTTTAAAAACCTGTCGGGTTCGAAATTATCAAAAACCGCAGATTCGCAGATTTAAAATAATAATTTGCGAATTTGCGGTCAATATACTTTTGGGTAAAGACTATCTCTTCTCGAAACCTAATTTTTCACGTACTCTAGCCAATACACCATCAGCTACAGCTGAAGCTTTCTCAGCTCCAATTTTCAATAGTGCATCAACTTCCTGAAGATTGTTGATATAGTAGTGGTACTTTTCTCTTTCTGTTTTGAATTTTTCACAGATTAATTCAAACAAAGCCTGTTTGGCATGACCATAACCGTAATTTCCTCCTAAATAATTAGCGCGCATGCTTGCAATTTGCTCTTCATTGGCTAACAAAGAATAAATAGCAAAGGCATTACAAGTATCCGGATTTTTAGGTGCTTCCAGTGGCGTACTATCCGTTTCGATACTCATCACCTGCTTTCGCAAAGCCTTATCTTCTAAGAAAATATTGATGATATTATTAGCCGACTTACTCATTTTACCACCATTGGTACCAGGAATCAACATACTGTCATCCTGAATTTTAGCTTCAGGCAATACGAATGTCTCCCCCATCTGATGGTTGAAACGAGCAGCTACATCACGTGTCATTTCTAAATGCTGCAATTGGTCTTTTCCTACCGGAACAAACTCGGCATCATAAAGCAAAATATCGGCTGCCATCAACATTGGATAGGAAAACAAACCTGCATTCACATCGTCTAATCGATCGGCTTTATCTTTAAATGAATGTGCTAAAGTCAACCTTTGATACGGAAAGAAACAGCTCAAATACCAAGACAACTCTGCTGTTTGTGGCACATCAGACTGCCTGTAGAAAACTACCTTATTCACATCTAATCCAAAAGCCAACCAGGCAGCCGCGACACTATACGTATTGTTTCTTAAAACTTCTCCATTTTTAATTTGAGTAACCGAATGTAAATCGGCGATAAAAAGAAAAGATTCGTTTGCTGAATGATTAGATAATTGAATTGCCGGAATAATTGCTCCCAGTAAGTTCCCTAAATGTGGAGTCCCTGTACTTTGAACTCCTGTAAGTATTTTTGCCATTATAATGTATTTCTAAAGCTGTATTCTTGTTTTAACGCAAAGTTTACAAAGATTTCGCAAAGTTCATAAAGTTTATGTTCTTTTTCTACCGCAAAGAAAGCAAAGTTTTTTGCAAAGTTCGCAGTATTAACATTTTTATAAATTATTAACTACTCTTCTTATACCGTCTTTCAATAGAATTTCATTAAAATTAATTAGTAATCCAAGTTTAAAATTACCCAACTTTAAATAAGTCAAAGTCTGAGCAAGATGAATTACATCCAAGGCTTCAACACTTTTAAGTTCAATTACTAATTTATTTTCAACTAACAAATCAACTCTATAACCGCAATCCAATTTTACCTCTTCAAAAATTACGGGCAAAGCCTTTTCTTTCTCAACAAAAAAACCTGCTTTGTTAATTTTATAAAACAAACATTCTTTATAGGTATTCTCCAGTAAACCAGGTCCAAGTGCTTTATGCACTTCAATAGCCAAACCTATAACTTTTTTCGAAATTTCATTTTCTGTCATCTTTGCTTTTTTTACTTTGCGAAAAAACTTTAAAAACTTTGCGGTTAAATCCTACCAAATTTAATTGATTTTAAACAATAATAACTTTCGATTCCTTATTTTTGGTCACATGAAAGGCATCAAAATAATTTTATGGATTCTATGGCGCATTTGGTTTTACATCCTTATTGCAGTCCCCATTTTAGTATTTTTCCCAATATTAATCTTAACTATTTTATCTGAAAAAGGCTATCCTTATTTTTTTAAAATAGCCCGAATTTGGGCCAAATTCATTTTGTTTGGAATGGGATTTTATTACAAGGTGGAAAACGAACAAACCATTGACACTAACAAAAGTTATATGATCGTAGCCAATCATACTTCGATGACCGACATTATGCTGATGCTGGCTGTCATTAAAAATCCTTTTGTTTTTGTGGGCAAACAAGAACTAGCCAAAATCCCCATTTTTGGTTTTTTCTACAAAAGAACCTGCATTTTAGTTGATCGCAAAAATTCACAAAGTCGCATGGCTGTTTTCACCAAAGCGCATAAACGAATTGAACGTGGATTGAGTGTTTGTATTTTCCCGGAAGGAGGCGTTCCCGATGACGAATCCATTATTTTAGATCATTTTAAAGACGGCGCTTTTAAATTGGCGATCCAACATCAGATTCCTATTCTGCCAATTACTTTTGGAGACAACAAAGACCGTTTCCCTTATACTTTTTTTGCGGGAAATCCTGGTGTAATGCGGGTTAAAATCCACAAAATAGTAGACACATCAGGCAAAACTGAATCTGACAGAAAAGAACTTAGAGAAGAAGTAAGAAACACCATCTATCATCAATTATTAATTTTTAAAACCGAAAAGAGATTAGAAACATTATCATAAAAAAAGCCCCAAAAGTAAAAAATACTATTGGGACATTTTTTAATTAACTATTTGTTCTTGGAAATTTTAATTGGCTTCAGTTACTACTACCTCAACATCTTCAAAAATATTCTCTCCATCTTCATCTTCACCTTTATAAAATTTAAACGTATATGTTCCTGCTGTAAGAGGCTTAAAATTAAAAGAAGTTTCAGAAAGTGGAGGTAATGATTCCCCACAAGTTTCTCCATTTTTAGTACTGGCATAAACACCAATAATCCTGGTATTATTTTCTGAGTAAACATACACACCACCATAATTATAACAGGCAGTGGGTTTTTGGTATTTTAATGTTATTTCATTCAATTCGTTTACTGTAAAAGTTTCTGGCAAAACATAACTATCTACAGGTAAAACATAATTAGTATAAGTATCTCCATCACCAACACTACAACTTAAAAAAGTAGTCAATAAGACTAAAAGCAACGCAATTTTTTTCATTTTTCTGATTTTTATTAATTAAAATTAATCCTGTTTCTTTTTAATTAGAGAGATTCAAATGAAAAAGGTTGCTTAAAAAACTTATTTTTTTTAAAAATATTTTTTGAATTGACCTAAACAAAAAAATGCTCAGCGGTTACTGAGCATTTTCAACAATTATAAAATCATATTTCATTAATTATCAGCTAATTCTTTAATTCTGGATTTGATTTTTTCTTCTAGCTCGTCTGCTAATTCAGGATTGTCTTTAATTAACGATTTTACCGCATCACGGCCTTGTCCTAACTTAGTTTCGCCATAACTAAACCAAGAACCTGATTTTTTTACAATTTCGAATTCTACTGCTAAATCCAGGATTTCACCTGTTTTAGAAACTCCTTCTCCGTACATGATATCAAACTCAGCTACTTTAAACGGAGGTGCTACTTTGTTCTTAACAATTTTCACTTTAGTACGGTTACCTAAAACATTATCACCATCTTTAATTTGTGTAGAACGACGGATATCCAAACGAACAGAAGCATAAAATTTCAAAGCATTACCTCCTGTTGTTGTCTCAGGGCTTCCAAACATAACCCCAATTTTATCTCTCAACTGGTTAATGAAGAAAACCGTACAATTCGTTTTACTAATAGTAGCCGTTAATTTTCTTAATGCTTGTGACATCAAACGGGCATGTAATCCCATTTTAGAATCTCCCATTTCACCTTCAATCTCACTTTTTGGAGTCAATGCAGCAACCGAATCGACAACTACAATATCAATAGCTCCCGAACGAATTAAATTTTCAGCAATCTCTAAAGCCTGCTCCCCATTATCGGGCTGAGAAATAATTAAGTTTTCGATATCAACACCTAATTTTTCAGCATAATTTCTATCAAATGCATGTTCCGCATCGATAAAAGCAGCAATTCCACCCGCTTTTTGTGCCTCGGCAATAGCATGAAGCGTTAAAGTTGTTTTTCCTGAAGATTCAGGCCCGTAGATTTCAATAATTCTACCTTTAGGATAACCACCTACTCCAAGAGCTAAATCTACTCCTAAAGAACCTGAAGAAATTGTTTCGACTTCTTCAATAGCCTTATCCCCCATTTTCATCACGGTCCCTTTTCCGTAAGTTTTATCTAATTTATCAAGGGTAAGCTGTAGTGCTTTTAACTTGGCTTCTTTCTCTGTACTCATCTTCTATTTCGCTTTTCTATCGTTAAATTATTTTTTTTTCAACTAATTCAAAACCAAACCATTTTGGTTGATTTTTCAATATTTATTTTTTCCTCGTTCGTAAAAATACTTCTTTTTTTGATTTAAATTTTTCGTTTAAAAAAATTTCAAAGCAAAAAAACAAAGCTTAGACAAACAAAGCTTTTAATTCAGTAGCTTCTTCCGGTTTCATTTTTCCAGCTAAAACCAAACTCAATTGTTTACGTCTTAAAGCAGCATCGTAACGTTGTTTTTCTAAATCGGTTTCAGGAATAATTGGAGCTACTTCAACAGGTTTTCCTTTTTCATCTACAGCAACAAAAGTATAAATCGCTTCATTTGCTTTTGTTTTATCACCTGATTCTCTGTCTTCAACCCAAACGTCGATATACACTTCCATAGAACTTTTGAAAGCTCTGGAAACCTTAGCCTCAATAGTTACCACACTTCCTAATGAAATAGGCTTAGTAAAAGCCACATGATTCACAGAAGCCGTTACCGTAATACATCTGGAATGTCTTTGACCCGCAATACTAGCAGCCCTATCCATTCGAGCTAATAATTCACCTCCAAATAAATTATGAATATGATTGGTTTCACTAGGCAAAACCAAATCGGTTAATACCGTTAAAGAATCCGATGGATGTTTAGGAGTTAAAGACATATTTGTAATATTAAAAATTTAGTTTAACCAATATACCGCCATAACAGCTGGTATGAAATAGATAACAATGGTTCTTGCCCCATCATAATCTTTAGCCAATCGTTGACCAAAAAGCATCATTAATAAAGTAATTGATGAAAATACGGCACCATAAAACCCAAACAATCTTCCGTTATTCACGTATAATTCAATACAACCCACAAAACATAAAATTGTAGAGATCAATTCCATTATCACAAGATTAATTAAAGCCAATTTTACATGATTTTTTAATATTGTTTTTGCAAAATGTTCTTTTAACCAAGCAAGATTATCTTCCCAATAAAAAAGTTTTTCATAACTAGATTGCAAATAGGTAATCCCGAAAAACACCAAAAGCAAAAAAGAAGCCGGATTGTTCATACAAATTATTTTTTATGGATTAAACGTGTTAATTTAATTGATAAATCGGTCAAGATTAATTTGGCATTTCCATTGCGTTCAATATGATACATTGCATCCGAAAGTTCTTTAAAAATATCCTGAATATTATTTCCATTAACAAAAGGAGCAAAATTTTCTAATTTGAATTTATCCACTTTAGGTTCAAAATAGACCAAACTTGGCGCTTCATAATTAAGCAACAAAGCCTGACGAAACATTTCCATACAAAACTGAAGAAATTTTTTCTGCGCCTCCCTGCCTAAAGCAGCAATTTTTTCGCTCCAAAGAATCAAATCCTGAATGGCAGCCGCATCTTTCTTAGCCTTAAATGCCGCACGAACCCAAGTTACAAACCATTGTTCAAAGGGATGCTCTTCATCTTTGTCACGTAACAAATGTAAAGCCGCATTAAAATTCCCCTGTGCCTGATGGGCCAGTTTAGCAGCTAATTTATCATCAATTCCTTCGCGAGCAACCAAAGCATCGGAAATAACCGATTCGCTTAAACCATTGAAATGTAAAATTTGACAACGTGAACGAATCGTTTGAATAATATCTTCTTCGTTTTCAGCTATCAGAATAAATATGGTTTTCTCTGGTGGTTCTTCGAGTAGTTTCAATAATTTATTAGAAGCAGCAACATTCATCTTTTCGGCCATCCAAACAATCATGATTTTATAACCACCTTCGTATGCTTTTAAGGATAACGACTTTAGAATTTCCTGAGCATCATCTACACGAATTTCTCCTTGTTTATTTTGCACACCCAAAACGGCATACCAATCAAAAAGTCCTCCGTAAGGATTTTGCATTACAAACGCTCTCCAGTCGGCAATAAAATCGATACTCTTCGGATTCTTTTTTACTTCATCAGTAGTAACTGTTGGGTAAGCAAAATGCAAATCGGGATGAGAAACTTTTTGAAACTTAAGATTACAAGCCTGATTTTCACCTTCATTCTCACCATTTGTATTATTACACAAAATATATTGAGAATAGGCAATAGCCATTGCCAAAGTTCCGCTTCCTTCAGGACCAACAAACAACTGTGCATGCGGTATTCTCCCTAAATCAGCAGTTCTAGTAAGATGATTTTTGATATGTTCCTGACCTAAAATTTCCGAAAATTGCATGAAGCAAAGATAGTAGAAAATGGATAAGACTAAAATTTTAGAATAGTAAAGTTTCATCTCTCAAAATGGTTTTGAACCACAACGGTAAAACCCTTAAAACTCCTTTATAAAAAACCATTCACATACAATTCGACAATTGTTTCAAAATAAAAAACAACATTTTCTTAACCAAAAACCAGACAAAAGCAGTAACTAAATCCAGTAATTTACATTTTTAAGCTTATTTTGACTTTAAAAAAGAAAGTAAAATATTACTATAAAATTAATTTCCCCATCACTCAACTTTTATTATCCACAAAGTTATTAACAAGCTGATCGGTTTTAAGAGACATCGACAGCTGTTTGAAGCATAAAATATCGTTGAAAAGACAAATTTATCCGACAAAATACACTTTTTTTTGCATTTTGTAATCTTTTTATAACTAAAAATGCGGTTTTAAATTCTTAATTGTATATTTTTGTTTGTGCATTATTAATTATAACCCTATTTTATGAAAACTAAAACTATTTTTTTCGGTCTGTTTTTTTTGATTTCAATCAATTTTGTTTCTGCTCAAGACAAAAAAAACACACAAAGTATCATTAGCACTACAGCAACAATAAAAAAATATCATGACTTAAAAGAACTACAAAGTTTTAAAAAAGGAGAATTATTAGATTTATATATAGAAAGAATTAATGTACTTGTAAAAACTTTACCTTATATCGCTTTAGCAACAAAACCAGGTGTTACCTTAGATGACCTGGGAATACCTAACGATAATGATAATAGAAAAACTTTATCTGAACAAGATAAAATTACTAATGAATTTTTAGAAACTACGGTTGCATTTCAAAGAAAAATGACGCCTTATTCAGATACCAAAAATCTAATAGCAGCCATTCTATTCTATGAAAACACTCTAAAAGCCTTACATGAATTTAACGAAATGTAATTCCTAAATAATTACAAACTCTAAAAAGCCTTTAAAATAATACTATAAGCCTTTATTAATACAAAGAATTTAATTCAATCATTTAAACTTAAACCTCATGAAAAGTGTATCCCAAATTGTAAGCATATTTCTTTTGATATTTGTAGGGGCTAATGCTCAACAAGAAAAAGGAATAACTGGTTCAAGTAATTGGTTAAATAACTGGACAGAATTCAGGCCAAATAAAGTAGATTATGGCGAAGCAAACCAGATTTTATCTGGCAATATTTCAGTTAACACTAAATTACTGAAAAAAAACAAATACATCCTTCAAGGAAATGTATATGTAACTAATAATGCAATACTAACTATAGAACCTGGAACTACCATTATTGGAGATTCTCAGTCGAATGCTTCATTAGTAATTACCAAAGGAGCTAGTATAATCGCAGATGGTCTAGAAACAGATCCTATAGTATTTACCTCTAATAAAAGCATTAAAAAAGCTGGAGACTGGGGAGGATTAATCATTTTAGGAGAAGCACCTATTAATAAATTTGGAAACTCTTCTTCTATAAATCTAGGGTTAGATACTTCTTTAACCAATTACGGCGGTAACAACACAGAAAGTAATTCCGGTATTTTAAGATTTGTACGAATTGAATTTGCAGGAAAAAAAACAGCTAGTGACGATAATTTCAATGGACTATTGTTGGCTGGTGTAGGTAACAAAACAGTTCTGGAAAACATAATGGTTAGCTATGCTGCGGGAGATTCTTTTGAAATATTTGGAGGTGATGTTAAATTAAAAAAAATGGTCTCTTACAAATGCAACAGAGATGATTATAAATTTAATTACGGAGCACAATGCCAGATAAGCAATTCATTGGCTATTCGATCTTCATATTTAACCAGTAGCTTAGGTGCTAGATGTGTTAATGTTTCATCTTACGACAAAAAAGAAGAAGTAGATTTTTCTAAAAAACAAACCTATGTTACAGCTTCTAATTTAACCCTAATAAATAGCAGCAACAATATTGAATACGACATCCAATCTGGTCTAATTAAAGAAGCTATTTATATCAACGAAAATGCTTCGATTAATTTTGATAAAACGGTAATCTCTGGATTTAATCCAGCTGTATTATTGAGCGATAAAATTGAAATCAACCAGGAAAACCTACAAAAAATCCGATTTGAAGCAATGTACTTTAACTCTTGTAAAGGAAACATTTTTACAGAATACAACACTAACAATGAGGATTTAGAAAACTGGTATGGCAATAGTGCTTTTGCTAATGTATATTCTAAAAGTAAAAACGCAGAAACTTTTATCGACTTTGCCAATGATAAATTACCTGACTATAGATTACGTATTGGAAATATCACAGCTTCAAACGATGATTAATTTTAGAACATTACGAAAAAACTATAGGTCTTAAAGTAGTTAAGTGGAATAACTAAAACTGCAAAGAATATGAACAAAACTACCCCAATTTTAATTTTATGTTTCATATTATTTCTGTTACCATCGGTAAACAGAGTTTGCGCGCAGATAGTTATCAACAAACCATATTTCGAATTTGATAAAACATGTGCTAATTCCTCTTTCAATAATTTTAGTGTAAGTTTTAATTTTACGCCGGAAACTGCATTAAGCCCAACAAATCAATTTATAGTAGAACTTTCAGGTGCTGACGGTATTTTTGGAGCCAACCCAACAGTTATTGCAACTTCCAATCCTGGACAAATTACTACTTCACCAGGAACAATAACTTTTTCAATACCAACAAATACCGCAGGTGAAAATTATAAACTAAGAATAAAAAGCACAGGACCTGTTGCGACCAGCACTGGTTCAAATTCTTTTCCTGCCTATTATAAACCCCAGGATTCTCCATTTACAATTAATAATTTTATATCAACTGCAACTTATTGCTCAGGCGGAAGCTACACCTTAACCATTGACAATTCCGGAACCGGAACTAATGATTCGCCATTAAAATATTCTGGTTTAACTTTCAACTGGTTTAAAGAACCAAGTTTAACACCAATTGCAACAGGACAAAGTTTAACCGTAACCCAACCCGGAACTTATTATGTTGAAACAAATTACGGTTCTTGCACCTCTGATTCTTACTCAAACAGAGTAACGGTAAGCGAGGCAAGTTCCGGTAATAATGCTACAATCACATCAAGCTTAGGAAATCCTTTTTGTTCAAACGAAGGCAATACTACTTTAACTACAGTAGCAGGAAATAGTTATAAATGGTT
>JALRGZ010000258.1 GCA_023253295.1 Flavobacterium sp. | reverse complement strand
AGCTTTTTCATGTTTTTTTGGGCTTTATGAATAGTAAATATAAAAAAAATGCTACTTAAAAAGTAGCATTTGATTCAATAATATTAGGGTTAATCCTTTTTAGGAGCTTTATATAAAGGAACTGCCGAGCAGGCTTCACCGTACATAATACTTCTGGCATAAGGCTGTAAATAATGCGCAGCAAGTAAATAGGCTCGTGTTGGAACCGGTTTTTTAGAACAGCCTTTAATAATTACAGGCTTATCTTTATAAGCAGAATAATCGATTTTTGGAAGCAATTCTTCGTAAAGAGCCGCATCCATATCTTCATTTTTCCCATTAATAATTTTTTGGGCAAAAGGGGCTAAATGAACCGCTACCAAAATAGATGCCCAAGCCGGAACTATCGCATCGGTACTACAAAAAACAGATACATACTGATCCTGATATTGTGTCCAATCATGATTTTTTAGCTGTTCGCGAAAGTCTTTTTCTTTTAACAATAAACCTTCCAGAAGCCATTGCGAAATATCGATTTGTACGCGAATGCCTTTTGGATAGTAATCTTCTAAATCGAAAACTTCCAAGACGCTATTCGCTACTTTGTTAACTATTTCTTCCATTATTATAGTGTTCAGTTTGCAGTGTTCAGTTTGCAGTAGTTGGATTTTCTGCCTACTGCTACTGAATACTGATTACTTTTTTTAAAGCATTCCTAATTCTAATTTGGCTTCTTCGCTCATTAAATCTTTGCTCCAAGGTGGGTCAAAAGTAATTTCAACTTCTGCTCCTTTTACACCTGGAATTGATTTGATTTTTTCTTCTACCTCTCTAGGTAAACTTTCTGCTACCGGGCAGTTTGGAGAGGTAAGTGTCATTAAGATTTTTACTTCGTTGTCTGTATTTACCATTACGTCATAAATCAAACCTAATTCGTAAATGTCTACGGGAATCTCTGGATCGTAAATGGTTTTAAGTTTCATTACGATTGATTCTCCTAATTCTTCGGTATTTATTACTTGTTCCATTTTATTTTTGAGTTTCTATATGACTTTTAAAACATATAAGTCATATTAGTTAATTGTTTTCTATTTATAAGTTGAACCTAAGTTCATTTAAGCTCTTCTAAATTTTAATCTTCAAGGTTAGTATAAAAATCATTGACTAGTGTTTTTTGACCTTCATAGAAAATGTTTTTTACATTAAAATTAATCAATAAACCCATTGGTGCTTTTAGCAAGTTCATATAAGTAAGTAATTGTGCTTCGCAAATTGGATTAATTTCATTAACTGATTTTAATTCCACCACTAGGTTGTTCTCTACAAATAAATCAC
Organism: Flavobacterium sp.; assembly: GCA_023253295.1. Lineage (GTDB taxonomy): Bacteria > Bacteroidota > Bacteroidia > Flavobacteriales > Flavobacteriaceae > Flavobacterium. The sequence continues at coordinate 2,017 of JALRGZ010000258.1, read as the reverse complement.
ATCTGAGTTTTGAATCTAATTCATGACCCTTATAATGAAGAGGAATTATTAATTCGGAAGAAAAGTTGATTTTTCGTAACTCTAATTCTTTTTTAAAACATTGATGATATACACTTTCCAAAAGACCTGGACCTAAACTTTTATGAACTTCAATGGCAGCACCATTAACTTGATAAACTAAATCCTTTAGAAAACTTCTTGTAACAATCATCTTTTTAAAAAATTAGAATTGTCTATATCACTACTATTTAAAAAAACTTATATGACTTATATGTTAAAAAATTAATTTTTAGCATCAAATGCCAAAGCATACATTTTAATATTCTTAATCATCGAAACCAAACCGTTGGCTCTTGTTGGTGATAAATGTTCTTTTAATCCAATTTCGTCTATAAAATCCATATTGGCATCAATAATGTCTTTTGGAGTTTGATTAGAAAAAACGCGAATTAAAATAGCGATTATTCCTTTTGTTAAAATAGCATCACTATCAGCAGTAAAAACTACTTTATCTTCATTTTTTTCACCTTGTAACCAAACTTTAGATTGACAACCTTTGATTAAATTTTCATCAACCTTGTATTCTTCTTTAATTAATGGAAGATTTTTTCCTAGTTCGATGATGTATTCATAACGTTGCATCCAATCATCAAACATCGAGAATTCGTCCACAATTTCTTCTTGTATATCTTTAATTTTCATTGTTTTGTTTTGCAAATGAATTTATTTTGTTCACTAATTTTTGTATTGCTGAAGGAGGAAATCCATGATCAAAACTTTGTGATTCATAGTTTTTTCCTTCGTAATTAATTTTAAGTTGGGCGATTGCAGCACCATCATAAAACCGTTTTTCTGTAGGCGATTTCAAATCTTTGATGGTTTCTAAATCGACTTGCTGAAATAATTGTACTAATTCCTTCCAGTCGGCATTAGAGATTTTTGTTGTAATCGCTTTATCTTTTCTATTTTTTTTAATACTAGCTTCTTGATTTTTGATAACTATTTCCTGAGAAAATCCTCTGGAAGTGGCTGTGTAAATCAGTTGAGCTGTTTGCATTTTCTTTTGAGCCTCACCTTCGCAGCTTTTGCCAATAAAAATTGTTAATAGGAATAAGGCTAGTACTTTCATTTTATTTTTAAGATAACATCATTTGTGCTTTTTTAACCCCTTCTACTAAGGCGTCAATTTCTTCTTTTGTATTATAAAAAGAAAATGAAGCTCTGATAGTTCCCGGAATTCCAAAGAAATTCATAATAGGCTGCGCGCAATGATGACCTGTTCTAACGGCAATTCCTAATTTGTCAATGATAGTCCCAATGTCGTACGGGTGAATACCTTCGATATTAAAGGAAACTACCGATGTTTTGTTTTTCGAATTTCCGTAAATACGTAAACCTTCAATCTCAGATAAACGTTCTGTAGCATAGGCTAATAATTCTAATTCCTGCTGTTGAATGTTTTCAAAACCAACAGAATTCATATAATCAATTGCTGTTCCTAGAACAATTCCTCCGGCAATATTAGGTGTTCCAGCTTCAAACTTATGAGGCAATTCAGCATAGGTAGTTTTTTCAAAAGTTACTTCCTTAATCATTTCGCCTCCTCCTTGATAAGGTGGTAATTTGTTTAACCAGGCTTCTTTTCCGTATAAAATACCGGTTCCTGTTGGTCCACACATTTTGTGACCAGAAAAAGCATAGAAATCACAATCCAAAGCTTGAACATCCGGTTTTAAATGAGGAACAGATTGCGCTCCGTCAATTAAAATTGCTGCGCCAACTTCATGTGCTTTATCAATCATATATTTGATAGGATTGATAATTCCTAATGCATTCGAAATATGATTTACAGCGACAATCTTAGTTTTATCCGAAAGTAATTTGACTCAAAACAGGGTTGCGTTAACGCAATTTTAAAGTGACTAATGATAAAACGGCTAAGATGATTCCCACAATTAAGAATCGAATAACAATCTTCGATTCGTGGTAATTTTTCTTTTGAAAATGGTGGTGCAAT
>JALRGZ010000237.1 GCA_023253295.1 Flavobacterium sp. | reverse complement strand
GGAGGGTTTTCTTTTCATTTGCTAATAATTATAATTTTTGTTGATCCATACATTAATTTTACAAAAACTTTTATTTTTGCAATGAGCCATCAAATTTTTTTGGTTTCTTTTGGTGCTTTTACAATTTTGATGTATTTGATTAAAAAAAATTCAGCGAGTAAAACTGTTTCTATTTTTTTTCTAATACCACCAACTTCAGCATTTATGGCATGGGTCTTTTTAAATGAAAAATTAAACACCTTGGATTTAATTGGATTTGTTGTTGCATCAATTGGTGTTTATATCGCTACAAGAAATAAAGTCTAAATTGCTATATATCCATATTCTAAGCAGGCATCAGTAATTGAGTGATAAAAAGACTCTCCATAACTTCTTAAACTGAATACCCTAATTTTTTTTGGATTATCTGAAATAAAATCCAATGTGATTGATATTGAATTGTAAATTGAATTAGAGCAATGACCCTTTTTCATCTCATTAATATCTAATGGACAACCTTTTTTTAATACCTCATCAGCTAAATCACCTTCAATTTCAATAATTGTTTTGGAATTTGAAAGATCTGTTAATGCAAAATTTACATTATCAATTTTTTTGCTTTCATTTTCCAATAAATCTAATTTTTTTGACACTATTAAGTAATTGTTGGGGCCCATCCATAATATCCTAGTTGTATCATTTGATGTTACCTTTAAAGGTGCAGGCAAACCTAGATGATCGATAGTCAAATAATCATTTTCAATAGCTGAATGTTTAAATTTTACTAATTGAAAAATGGCTAAATTATTTATTTCAGAAATTTTTAATAAGTTTTTTTCATTTTTATTTTAGCTTTAGCGCTGACAGGAAGCATGACATTTGCACAAGACACACCTTTAGAAATTTCAGGTTCTGCTGATCTTTATTACAAATATGATTTTTCAAAAACAGCAAATATTCCAACAAGTTTTGCAACTGATCAGAATTCGGTTTCTTTAGGTATGATTGATGTTGCTTTGAAAAAAACAACAGGTAAGACTTCTTTCGTGGGTGAAGTTTCTTTTGGTCCTAGAGGACAATTTCAATCAATTCCAAATGGAGATGGGGCTTCATTAAATGAGGGTAATTCATTCCATATCCAAAACTTGTATGCTACTTATGCAGCTACAGATAAATTAAGCTTCACAGCAGGGTATATGGGAACATTTGTTGGTTATGAAGTTATTTCTCCATTAGCTAATTTCCATTATTCAACTTCTTATTTGTTTACTAATGGACCATTCCAAAATGCCGGAGTAAAAGCTAATTATTCTTTCTCAGATAAAGTAGGTTTAATGGTAGGATTGTTCAATGATCAATGGAATACATATGCTGCAATGCCGGAATTTGGGTTGAATGCTATTGGGGCGCAATTATCTTTAGCTCCTGTAGATGGAGTAAGTGCATATTTGAATTTCATGGATGGATCTGAAGCAGGAACAATCTTTGACTTAACAGCTTCTTTCAAATTAACTGAAAAATTTACTTTAGGAGTTAATGCTGCTGATTTCAAACATGGTAATGTATTAAGTTATGATTATACAGGAGTTGCTTTATATCCATCTGTTGCAATATCTGATAGTTTTGCTTTAGGATTACGTGCGGAATATTTTGATTACAAAGATTTATATGAAGATGTAGATGGAAATTTTGATTCTTCGGTTACTGCTTTTACTTTGTCAGCGAATTATAAAGCAGGTGGTTTAACAATCATTCCTGAATTCAGATTAGACAGCAATAAAAATAATGTGTTTCTTGATTCTGATATGATGCCAACAAAGTCAGCTTCTCAATTTACAGTAGGTGTGGTTTACGGTTTCTAATTAAGAACCTAACCTAATAAAACATAATTTTTTTTTACTGCCAAGGTACAAATCTCATTGTGTCTTGGCAGTTTTTTATATCCTGTTTTTAATTTTGAATCAATAAAAAAAGGTCTTTGAGAATAGTTTCAAAGACCTTTTTATTTAGTGTTGCTTTTTTATTGTTTTAAATAAATAGAATAAATCGTATTGATTGTATTTTGATCTAAAACAGAATTAACTTCCTCTGGCATGTAATGCAATTTAAATGCTGCGATTGCTGCATTTAAGTTTTTAGTGTTATAGCCAATAATGCGTAGAGCTAATTCTGGGTTAAAATCTAATGGTGCCAGAGGAAGTTCATCATCTTTCCAAACCCCAAATCCATTTTCTGCTAAAATTTTCCAAGGGAATAAAGCACTCGGGTCTTTTTTTCTAGTCGGAGCAATGTCCGAATGACCGATGATATTTTGTGTTGGGATGTTATGGTTTTTTTTCAATCTACTCAATAAAGCCATTAGACTTGTAATTTGAGCTTCAGAAAATGGTTCGCTACCGTTATTGTCTAATTCAATCCCAATAGATGCGGAATTAATATCAGTGTCTTTTCCCCAAGACCCTATACCAGCATGCCAAGCTCTTAAATAATCGTTAAGCATTTGCACAACATCACCATTATCGCCAATTACATAATGAGCACTTACTTTGGTACTTTCTTTAGTGAAAGTTTTTATGGTTTGTTGGATTGAATCTTGTGCTGTATGATGGATAATAATATAGTTAGGTTTGCGAAGATTAAAGTTAACTGTACTTATCCATTCGGTATGAATTCCGTTATCTAATTTAGTAGAACCTACTTTGAAAATACTGTCTTTAAATGTGTATAACTGTTTTGAATAAACGCTGTCAATATTGATTATTACTTTGTTAACAATAGGTAATGGTTCAGGTTCTTTAGCAGAAATTTGAACTTTTAATGTTTTGAGTTTAGTATCATATTCTTTTTCACTTTTTTTGTACGGATTAGTAGAACATGAAGAAATAATTATGGCTGGGATTATATAACTAAGATGCTTGTTCATTATGATGCGTTTTTATTAAAAAAGGAAAACTATTTAGTCTTCCTTTTTCTTCTTCTTTTTCTCTTTTTTGTTATTTCCTCGCTCTTCTTTAAGAGCTTTATATTTAAGTTTTTGTTCTTCGTTTAAATACTCGTTAACTTTTCGTTCATTAACTTCAAAAAGCGCCTTAATTTCGTCTGATTTTTGTTGTTGACTTAACTTTTCATCTTTTATAATTGCCGCTTGCGATTTTATGATATCAGTATAGATATTACCAATGGCAATGGTTTGTAGTTCATCAAGATTTAATTCAGGTTTTAATTTTTCCATAATCTTGGCCACGGTTACTTCTGCAGGGATTTCTTTTGGTTTGGTATCGGCTTGACTCATTTGGCTCATGCTGTTTCTTCCCATTCCGCCATATCCGCCATAACCATTGCCATATCCGTTACCGTAACCATATTGAGCAAAAGTTGTATTGAATGAAAGTAGTATTAACGTAAGTACAAAGAAAAATTGTGTCTTGTTCATAATGATTTACTTTTTTTTCTAAAATATTTTAAGCTGGTTCTCCGTAAAGATCGTATTCAGTTGCTTCAATAATTTTTATCATTGCAAAATCACCTGTTTTTAGGTAATATTTAGAAGCGTCAATCAATACCTCATTGTCTACATCTGGGCTGTCAAATTCGGTACGACCTATAAAATGATTGCCTTCTTTTCTGTCAATGATACATTTAAATGTTTTTCCAATTTTTTCCTGATTCAAATCCCATGAAATTTGAGATTGCAATTCCATAATTTCGTTAGCACGAGCTTGTTTTACTTCATCAGGGACATCATCTTCTAATAAATAAGCATGAGTATTTTCTTCATGAGAATAGGCAAAACATCCCAAACGGTCAAACTTCATTTCCTGAACAAAATCTTTAAGAATTTCGAAATCCTCTTGAGTTTCTCCCGGATAACCAACGATTAGAGTAGTACGAATTGCCATTCCGGGAACAGCTGCTCTAAAATCTTTTAATAATTGTGTGGTTTTTTCCTGAGTGGTTCCACGACGCATTGATTTCAAAATGGAATCAGAGATGTGTTGTAATGGAATGTCTATATAATTACAAATTTTCGGTTCACGTTTCATTAATTCCAAAACATCCATAGGGAAACCTGTTGGGAACGCATAATGCAAACGAATCCATTCGATACCTTCTACTTTGGCAAGAGCTTCTAATAATTCAGCCAGATTTCTTTTTTTATAAAGATCAAGTCCGTAATACGTTAAATCCTGAGCAATTAAAATTAATTCTTTAACTCCATCTTTGGCTAAGCCTTCAGCTTCTTTAACTAGTTTCTCAATAGGTTGCGAAACATGTTTTCCACGCATAATTGGAATTGCACAAAAACTGCAAGGTCTGTCACAACCTTCAGCAATTTTTAAATAAGCATAATTCTTAGGAGTTGTAGTAAGACGTTCTCCTAATAATTCATGTTTGTAATCAGCTCCTAAAGCTTTTAATAATTGTGGTAATTCTGTAGTTCCGAAAAACTGGTCTACGTTAGGGATTTCTTTTTCTAAATCCGGTCTGTAACGTTCCGATAAACATCCGGTTACAAAAACTTTGTCAACTAAGCCTTTTTCTTTTTTATCTGCATATTCTAAAATCATATTTACTGATTCGGCTTTTGCGTTGTCAATAAAACCACAGGTATTAATTACTATAATATTACCTTCTTTATCAGCAGGGGCTTCGTGTTCAACTTCTTTTCCATTGGCGCGAAGCTGTCCCATTAAAACTTCACTATCATATATGTTTTTAGAGCACCCAAGGGTGATAACGTTTATTTTGTTCTTTTTTAAAGACTTAGTTCTCATAGATTTGTAAATTGGATGGCAAAATTACGCTTTTTTATTCAAATTGAATTGGTTTCCTTGGTATTTGCCCTTTTTTATAGCGCGATTTGCTTCTCTTTAAGAAAGTACGGATAATTTATTTTGATTTAAAAAAAAGAACCGCCTTGTTTGAGGATTGCAAGACGGCCATTTGTAATTATGTTAGTACAATTATAAATCGAATAATAAGGTAAAAGTAACGGTGTTGTTGATGTTACTGATGTTAGCTCCATCAGTAAAACCTTGGCTAAAGAAGCCTTGGTTCGAA
>JALRGZ010000189.1 GCA_023253295.1 Flavobacterium sp. | reverse complement strand
CGTCATTCGCGGTCCAGAAGATCGCCGCGGCAACAAGTGGAAGGAGGCATATGCAGAGTGTGCAGCAAAAGATCAATTTTACGCCTACATACAACAACTTCAGGATCAAATCTGTGCCGGATTAGAAAAGATAGACGGTGTTGCCCAATTCCGTCAGGATTTATGGGACCGACCTGAAGGTGGTGGCGGAAGAACCCGCGTGATTGAAAACGGAGCTGTTTTTGAAAAAGGGGGAGTCAATATTTCAGCCGTTCATGGCAAATTGCCGGATACCATGCAGAAAATGTTTAACGTAGGTGAAGCTGATTTCTTTGCCTGTGGACTGAGTTTGGTAATTCATCCTAAGAATCCAATGGTACCAACGGTGCATGCCAACTGGCGATATTTTGAAATGTACGATGAAAACAGAACTATCATCAACCAATGGTTTGGAGGTGGTCAAGATTTAACGCCTTATTATTTGTTTGAAGAAGATGCAAAGCATTTCCACCAAATCTGTAAAACCGCTTGTGATAAGCATAATCCGGAATTTTACCCAAATTATAAAAAGAAATGTGACGATTATTTCTGGAATGCGCACCGTCATGAAGCCAGAGGTGTGGGCGGTTTGTTTTTCGACTATTTAAAAGCCACTCCGGAGATGTCAATGAAGGGCTGGTATAATTTTGTCACTGAAGTTGGAAACAGCTTCTTAGAAGCTTATACACCAATTGTGGAGCGCAGAAAAGACTTGCCTTATACTGAAGCCAACAGAACCTGGCAGGAAATCCGTCGTGGACGTTATGTTGAATTCAATTTGGTTCACGACAAAGGCACATTATTTGGCTTAAAAACCAATGGAAGAATCGAAAGTATTCTGATGAGTTTACCACCGCATGTACAATGGGTATACGACCATCATCCGGAAGCCGGAAGCGAAGAAGAAAAGTTATTGAAAGTATTAGAAAAACCAGTTGATTGGGTAATTTAGTTCACAGTTTAGGTTGTAAATTTACAGCCTACTAGAAATAAAACTTATTTATTACAAAAACAAACTGTTAACTTAAAACCGTCAACTTAAAACAAAAATATATGTTCCCGATACACAGAGGTCGTCGTTTAAGGGTCAACGAATCAATAAGAAGTTTAGTTAGAGAAACAACCCTAAGTCCTTCGGATTTTATGTTTCCTATGTTTATTGCCGAAGGCGAAAATGTAAAAGTAGAAATTCCTTCTATGCCGGGAATCTTTCGTCGTTCGATTGATTTAACGGTAGAGGAAGTAAAAGAATTGTTCGCTTTAGGAATTCGTGCCGTAAACATTTATGTAAAAGTAAGCGAAAATTTAAAAGACAATACCGGTAAAGAAGCCTGGAATCCAAATGGATTGATGCAACAGGCTATTCGTGCTATCAAAGCCGCTTGTCCGGAAATGATTGTAATGCCGGATGTGGCTTTAGATCCGTATTCGATTTACGGACACGACGGAATCATCGCTAATGGCGATATCGAAAATGATTCAACTGTAGAAGCTTTGGTAAAAATGGCGGTTTCTCATGCGCAGGCCGGAGCCGATTTTGTAGCGCCTTCTGATATGATGGACGGACGTGTATTGCGTTTACGTCAGGGATTGGATGCTGCAGGTTTCCAAAATGTAGGTATCATGAGTTATTCGGCTAAATACGCTTCGGCTTTTTACGGGCCTTTCCGAGATGCTTTGGACTCTGCACCTAAGGACACTGAAACAAATGCTGAGCCTGTCGAAGTACCAAAAGACAAGAAAACCTACCAAATGGACTATGCTAACCGTATTGAAGCCGTTAAAGAAGCTGTTTGGGATGTAGAAGAAGGGGCGGATATGGTTATGGTAAAACCGGGAATAGCTTATTTAGACATCGTACGCGAAGTAAAAGACGCTGTAAATGTTCCGGTAACAGTTTATCATGTTTCGGGCGAATACGCCATGATTAAAGCCGCTGCAGAACGCGGATGGTTGGACAATGACAAAATCATGATGGAGCAATTAATGTGTATCAAAAGAGCCGGTGCGAGTTTGATTTCAACCTATTTTGCTAAAGAAGCAGCCATTCTTTTAAATCAATAAAAATGAAAAAAACAATTGTGCTATTAGTATTTCTTTTAGCAAATATAGTTTCAGCTCAAAAGCTGGTTATTGATACATTTGTTGAAAAATGGGATAATTCTAAAACCTATTTACTCAAAATGGCTGAGGATATGCCAGAAGAACTATATGACTATAAGCCTACAGAAAGAGAAATGACTTTCAGAGCACAATTGGTACATATTTTAGAAAATATGGATTGGTTAAGCGGAACTTATTTTACAAACGAAAAATTTCAAAAGAAAGATCGTTCTAATCTTACAACTAAACAACAGCTTATAGAAGAAATTCAAAAGATGTTTGACCAAGCTAAAAACAGAATTACACTTAATCCAAATGTAGATTTAAGTCAAAAAGTAGATTTTTTTGCTGGACCAAAAACAAAGCTACAAATACTTAATTTAATGCAGGATCATGTCACTCATCATAGAGGACAAATCATTGTTTATCTGAATTTAAATCATATCAAACCTCCAGCCTACGTAGGTTGGTAAAAACCCAATTACCATGAAAAAAATTGTCTTTATTTTATTTCTTTTAATTGCCTTTGCTTGTAAAAAAGAAAGTCAGGAATCTTTTGGCAAACAAGATGACAATACCACTAATATGGAATCTTCCGAAGGTATGCCGGCTACCACTCAAACTCCGGAACAACTTGGAGAAAGCATCTATAATGGAAAAGGAGCTTGCGTTTCCTGTCATAAAACCGATGAAAAATTAATTGGCCCAAGCTTAAAAGAAATTGCTAAAATCTACAAAGATAAAGATGCAAGCATAGTCACTTTCTTAAAAGGAGAAAGCGATGCTATTGTTGATCCTTCTCAATTTGCAGTAATGCAGGCCAATTTAACCTTAACCAAAACATTTTCTGACGAAGAATTACAAGCATTAGAGGCCTATATCAATTCTAATAAATAATATTTTTAGAAGCTTTTCCTGCTGTACGCTATAGCTCTTTCGCGAACACCGCTTCAAGAGGCTGTCGCTTCCATCAGGGCTAGCAACAAAAAAACCATTCGATATTGAATGGCTTTTTTGTTTATTAAGCCTTATAGTGGCAAAACCGTGGTGTTTTTTACTTCCGAAATAATAAAGAAACTGTTTATCAGAGATACTTCGGGTAAAATAGAAAGTTTCTTTTGATGAAAATGATGGTAACTTTCCATGTCTTCCAAAACAATTTTAAGCAGATAATCAAAATTTCCCGATATAAAATTGCATTCCACTACTTCAGGCATGTTCATTATAGCCTGATTAAAAACTTCCGAAATATCATAGTTTTGCTTCACAAGTGTTACCTGACAATACACCGTTAAGTGTTTGCCCATTTTCTTTTTATTCAAAAGCGTAACATATTTTTCAATAATCCCTTCTTTCTCTAATCGTTTCACTCTATCATGTACCGGAGTAAGCGATAAATTAATTTTATTAGCGATGTCTTTTAGCTTACAATGCGCATCTTGCTGCAATAAGCGCAAAATTCTTTTATCTGTTTCGTCAAGTATCATAAAAATCTTTTCGTTTTATAGTCTCAAAAAAGAAATTTTTTCTGTTTAGGAATCGAAATTAAACCTTATTAAGAAATATTTTGTGTAAAAGTAGCTAATAAAACAAAGCTTTACTTAATTAAGCCCCATTTTATCTGGGAATTTTTCTTCTACATACATTTGTAACGAAATAATAATCAATCATCTAAAACTATTAATTATGATTATCGGAGTTCCAAAAGAAATCAAAAATAATGAGAACCGTGTAGCTCTTACTCCATCTGGTGTAGCTGAATTTAAAAAATTTGGACATACTGTATATGTTCAAACAAATGCAGGTATCAACAGTGGATTTAGTGATGCTGCTTATGTAGAGGCTGGAGCTGAAATTTTACCAACAATTGAAGCAGTTTATGAAATTGCTGAGATGATCATCAAAGTTAAAGAACCTATCGCTTCTGAATACCCATTAATTAAAAAAGACCAATTAGTATTTACTTACTTCCATTTTGCATCTTGTGAGCCATTAACGCACGCAATGATCGAAAGCGGAGCAATATGTTTAGCTTATGAAACTGTTGAAAAAGCAGATCGTAGTTTGCCTTTATTAGTACCAATGTCTGAGGTTGCCGGGCGTATGTCTATCCAGGAAGGTGCTAAATTCTTAGAAAAACCATTACAAGGAAAAGGAATCCTTTTAGGAGGAGTTCCTGGAGTAAAACCTGCTAAAGTGGTTGTTCTTGGTGGTGGAGTTGTAGGTACTCAGGCTGCTAAAATGGCTGCTGGATTTGGTGCTCAGGTAACTATCATGGATTTAAGTTTACCTCGTTTACGTTACTTAGATGATATTATGCCGGCTAACGTAACTACTTTAATGTCTAATCACTACAACATCTGTCAGGAAATTGCTTCTGCTGATTTAGTAATTGGAGCAGTATTAATCCCTGGAGCAAAGGCACCTCACTTAATCACTCGTGATATGTTAAAATTAATGAGCCCTGGAACTGTTGTTGTTGACGTTGCTGTTGACCAAGGTGGATGTATCGAAACTTGTACTCCTACAACGCACGAAAACCCAACTTTCATCATCGATGATATTGTTCACTACTGTGTAGCCAATATGCCAGGTGCGGTTCCTTATACTTCTACTTTAGCGCTTACGAATGCAACTTTACCATATGCATTACAATTAGCTAACAAAGGATGGGAAAAAGCATGTGCTGAAAACGAAGAATTGAAAAAAGGATTGAACATTGCTAACGGTAAAATCCTTTACAAAGGAGTTGCTGAAGCTTTCAACCTTCCATTCAACGAAACAATCGAAACTGCTGTTTGCTAATAAAACACGCTTTATATACACAAAAACCCATTCTGTAATACGAATGGGTTTTTTGTTTATTTGATACCTCCAAAAGCGCCAAAACAAGCGTTTTTATGCAATATTTCTACACTGCTGAAACCAACCCGCTTCATTAAATCCAATTGATAGCTCATTGAGCGCGGTGTATCTTCTTTTTCGATATAATCAAAAACCGTTTGTTGGTACTCCACTCCCCCATGTTGCTGCAAATAATTGCCATACATTTTCCAAACCAACTGATTTACCTCAGCATGGTCCTGAATGACCAAATCTGAAATCAAGAAACAACCTCCGGGAGATAAGCTGTCATACAATTTTTGGAAAACCATTTCCCAATCGGAATCCTCACGCAAATGATGCAAAACAGCACCCGCCAAAATAATATCAAACTGATTTTTGGCTAACTCAATATCACGAATATCTCCCTGAATACATTCAACTTTTCCAGTCGTTGCACCTGAAACCCGTTCTTTTGCCTTATCCAACATATTCTGACT
>JALRGZ010000158.1 GCA_023253295.1 Flavobacterium sp. | reverse complement strand
AAATAAAAAATATTTTATTTTGAAAAAAAATTGACTTCCCTCCCAACCTTTTCCCCTTTTTATCCCTCTTTATATATAAAGACCAAATTGTGATAAACGAAAATCTGATACTAGCCTGCAAAAAAATGCAACGTGATGCTCAGCGCCAGGTGTATACACTACTGGCGCCTAAATTGTACGCCAGTTGCAAACGCTATTTGAAACAGGAAGAGGAAATTGAGGAAGCTTTGGCGGATGCTTTTTATATTATTTTCACGAAACTGGACCAATTGAAAGAAATTGGCGCATTTGAAGCCTGGGCAAGAAAAATTGCAGTCAACCAATGCTTGGCTACTATTAAAAAGAAAACCAACTTCAATATGTATCTCGATGATGTCAAAACACTACCTCAGGCTTTTACAGACGAAGTGACCCAATTGGAAGAAAATGATTTATTGCAGCTATTGAATCATATTCCGGTGGGATGCCAGACTATTTTTAACCTCTTTGTTATTGAAGGTTACAATCACAAAGAAATAGCCGGCATGCTCAACATTTCTGAAGGCACATCCAAATCACAATTGAATGTCGCTAAAACTAAATTAAAAGAATTAGTAAACGGTCTGTATTACCAAAAATCGAATTAGTCATGGACAATCAAGATAAAATATTCAACAAAATCAAAAACGCAGCCCATAAAGCCGAGCAACAAGACTTTCCGGGAATGGATAAGCTTTGGGCTCGTGTGGAAGACAAGCTCGATCAAAAAGAATTACAATCCAAATCTCAACTTTGGAAAAAACTGGCCATTGCGGCTTCTTTATTACTATTTGTTTCTTTCGGTTACCAATTTCTTAAATCAGATTCTAAAATAGCAGCACCTACAGAAAGCATTCAAAATAAAGTTGTGCTTCAAAAAAAAGAGACTAATGCTGATAGTGTACTTCCTTCAGAAAACATCAAACCGGAAGCAACCGAAATTTTGCAAAAACAATTAGAAAAGAAAAATCCGGTAGCTTCCAATGACGTTATTATCAAAACACCGGACGAACCTTGTTATACAATTTCGAGTACCACAGTTGAAGCAAAACTACTTTCAGATACTTCTTCAGTTCAGAAATCTCCGGATTATGCTGTGGCAGCAACAAAGGCAAAAATGATGGCAAAAAGTTTCGCCCCTACAGCCACTGAATACAAAGAAAAAGCAGATATGGCATTTTCAAAAAACGTCCTTACAAAAACAATTTCGGGTGTTTTAACCGATGACAAAGACAACATGGCTATTCCAGGAGCTTCAATTCAAATAAAGGGAACTAAAAAAGTGGCCGTTACTGATTTGGAAGGGAAATATACTATAAATGCTGAAAAAGGAGAAACACTCATTTTTAACATGGTAGGATATAATTCTAAAGAAGCTATTGTTAGTAATTCAAATGAAATAAATCCTAAACTCTCCCCTGCCTCCGATGCTTTAAATGAAGTTGTAGTTGTGGGCTATGGAAAATCGATACATAATCAGGCAAAAAATGCAGCACCAATTGCTAAATATGGGACAACCAAATTTTATAAATCAGAAAAAGAAAAATCTGTTCCGCACATAAAAGATGCTTTATATGTAATTAACGGAGAAGCATTCGACGAAGTTTCCTTATTTGGTCCCAATCCTACAAGCCCCTATGCCCCATTGGACAAACAAAAAATTGAAAGTGTTCAGGTTTTATCTAAAGAAGAAATTTATAAATACAGCAATGTAATTGGCCAGAGAACTTACAATGGAGTAGTAATTATTACCACTGAAAACGGAATTCCACTGAAGCGTTAATTCGCAAAAATACTGTCAAACATTTTAAAAATTATTGTCATGAAAAGTCTAAAACTTATTTCATCAGCCCTTGCTATGCTCTTTTCTATCCTAAGTTTTGGACAAGAAATCACTATTACCGGAACGATAACCGACCAGACAGATGGTTCCGTTCTTCCTGCTGTTTCCGTTACAATTAAAGGAACTAAAACAACTACCTTGACTGATTTTAACGGACAATATTCCATTCAGGCGCAAAAAGGAAAAATATTAGTTTATAGCTACCTCGGTTATCAAACCAAAGAGGTAAAAATTGGAAATTCCAAAATAATAAATATCAGTTTAAAAAGTGAAACCTCATCATTACAGGAAATTGTCGTTGTTGGTTATGGAAAATCACGAAAAAGAAATTCTAACCCTAAAGCCTCAGTTGTTTATGATAAAAAAGAATATGCTGCTACTACTTTAAGCAAAAATGTCAGTACGACAATGATGGTCGCTCCTGCTAAAGCAAAGGCTGAATCCAAAAGAAGGTACAATAACAGAGATACTGTTATTCTCAATCCTAGCATTCCTAACCAAGAAGATTATGAAGAATTTGTAGAAAACCAGTTTGAAACACCTAAAAACGCACCGCTTTCTACTTTTTCTATTGATGTAGATAATGCTTCTTACACCAATATTCGTCGTTTTATCAATAATGGACAAAAAGTACCTAAAGATGCGGTGAGAATTGAAGAAATGATGAACTTCTTCAAATACAGCTACCCACAACCTAAAGACAATCATCCCTTTTCTATCAATACCGAATACAGCGATTGTCCATGGAACAGCAAACACTGTTTGTTAAAAATTGGATTACAGGGAAAAAGCATTCCAACCGATAATTTACCGGCTTCGAATTTGGTTTTCCTTATTGATGTGTCGGGTTCCATGAGTGATTCTAACAAATTGCCTTTATTGAAACAATCCATGAAAATTTTAGTAAACGAACTAAGAAAAGAAGATAAAGTAGCTATGGTGGTCTATGCTGGAGCAGCAGGTTTGGTTTTGCCTCCTACATCGGGAGATCAAAAACAAACCATAATTGATGCATTGGACAATTTGAATGCGGGAGGAAGTACTGCAGGTGGAGCAGGAATTGAATTGGCTTATAAAACTGCCGTAGCCAACTTTATCAAAGGAGGAAACAACCGTGTGATTCTGGCTACTGATGGTGATTTTAATGTAGGCAGCAGTTCGAACAAAGACATGGAAACGTTGATTGAAGAAAAAAGAAAATCAGGTGTATTCCTAACTTGTCTGGGCTATGGAATGGGAAATTACAAAGACAGCAAAATGGAAATTCTGGC
>JALRGZ010000060.1 GCA_023253295.1 Flavobacterium sp. | reverse complement strand
AAAAGGGGAATTTAAGTCGGATGTATCGGTGTCTTTGCGTAAAAAACACTCTTACGATTTGAATCCTAGAACAGAAATCAAAAACTTGAACTCGTTTAAGTTTATGGTGGAAGCTTTGAAAGAAGAGGTAGAGAAACAATTTAACTATTTTATTGAGCACAAAGAGTTTCGTCCTGATCAAACGACGGTGTTATGGGATGCTGATTTGAAGCAGACTAAAACCATGCGTAAAAAGGAGTTTGAAGCGGATTACCGTTTTATTTCTGAGCCGGATTTACCTTTTGTAAACATCAAAAAAGAAGTAGAAGGAATTAAAGTGGATACCTCTGCTTTGCCTTTTGCAGTAGAATCTATTTTGATTGGAGGTGGTGTTTTGCCTCAGGATGCTAAATTCTTCACAGCAGATAGTTTGCGTTCCAGAACTTTTGTGACTATTAATCATGAAATCAATGATCCTTCTTTCGTAGCTAAAACTTTAGCTAACAATATCAAGGCGGAAGATTATGATAAAATCAATAATGTTCAGGATATTATTGAAATTTTCAAATTGTTTAAAGCGGAGAAAATTACAGCGGTTTTAGTGCAAAATGCATTAGCGAGCTATTTGAAAGACGCTGCTTTTGACTATAAAAAATATTTTGAAGAAAACACCATTTCTGAAGATAAAATTCAGGAAGTAATTGCTAAAGTAATTGCTGAAAATGAAGCTGTCGCAAATGATATTAAGGCTGGTGACCAAGGAAAAGCAGGTATTTTAGTTGGTAAAGTTTTAGGAGTTATTGGTAAAGGTGCTAACGGAAAAGTAATTCGTCAGATTATTTTAGACAAATTAGGTGCTGCTGCAGTTTCGGAGAAAAATGAAGCGCAGGAAAAAGTGACGAAAGAAGCTATTGCTGAACAAAAAGAAAGTCAGGAAGAAGCGCTGCCGGAAATTCCAATCGTTGTAAAAGATGTTTACAGAACACATAAGATTTCGCAATTATCTGAAGCGAATGTTGGTGAGGAAGTGTTGTTGTCCGGATGGGTAGCGAGTGTGCGTGACCACGGTGAATTGATGTTTATTGATTTACGTGATTCGAGTTATGAAATTTTCCAGGTTAATATCAGCAGGGAAACATTTCCAAATATCGATGAATTAGTAAAATTGAAAGCTGAAACGGTTATTTCGGTAAAAGGAAAGGTTGTTGGGCGTAAAGAAGATGATTACAATGCGGGATTGCGTACCGGTAAAATTGAATTAGAAACATCCGAATTAGAGATATTAAACTTGTCAAAAACCTTGCCTTTCGAAATTAAAAGAGCGGCAAAAACTAATGAGGCAACTCGTTTCCAATACAAGTTCTTGGATCATAGAAATGATGAGGTACGTCGTGCGATTGTGAACCGTCATAAAGTGATTAAGTTAATCCGTGATATCCTGGATGCAGAGGAGTTTTTAGAAATTGAAACCCCTATTTTGAGTGCAGGAACTGATGAGGGAGCGCGTGAATTTATTGTTCCTACTCGTAAACAAGCAGGTTCTTTTTATACCTTACCACAGGCGCCACAACAGTTTAAACAAATGTTGATGGTAAGTGGTTATGAGAAATATTTCCAGGTAGCACGTTGTTTTAGAGATGAGGATTCTCGTGGGGATCGTCAGCCTGAGTTCACACAGTTGGATATGGAAATGGCGTATGCGAGCATGCAACAAATTATCGATTTGAACACGAAATTGTTCAATGAAGTGGTGAAAAAAGTATATGGTAACAAATGGATTTTACATCCGTTTGAAGTGCTTACGTATAAAGAAGCGATGGATTATTACGGTTGTGATCGTCCTGATTTGCGTTTTGGATTAAAAATGCAAGACATTACCGAAATTGTAAAAGAAACTACATTCCAAGTTTTCTCTAAACCAATAGAGGAAGGCGGAATTGTAAAATGTATTAAAGTTTCGGCTCAGGAGCAAGGTAATAAGCGTATGTCGAAAGGGCAAATTGAGGCTTTGACAGCTATTGCACAACAACATGGTTTGGGTGGATTGGCTTACATCATTGTAAATGAAGATGAATTGCAATCGCCGATTATTAAGTTCTTGGGTGAAGAAATCGCCGCTGGAATTATTAAAGCTACTGATGCGCAGGTGGGTGATATTGTATTCTTTTCGGCTGCTGATTATGCTACAGCAAATAAAGCGTTAGATGCAGTACGTCAGGAAATGGGTAAAATGTTGCATTTGATTAATGCTAAGGAATTGCGTCCGGCTTGGGTAGTTGATTTCCCAATGTTTGAAAAAACTGATGAAGGTCGATGGACGTTTACACATAATCCATTCTCTATGCCTGCCATTTATGATTTGCAAAAGCATATGGAAGGTAAAGAAGAAGAAATCGGAACGATCATTGCGCAGCAATACGATATTATTCTGAACGGTTACGAAATTGGAGGAGGTTCAGTTCGTGCGCATAAATCAGAAATTTTGGAAGCAACTTATAGAAATATGGGGTACAACAAAGAAGAGATGATTAAGAGTGTAGGAACGATGTATAAGGCTTTCCAATACGGAGCGCCACCACATGGAGGAATTGCTTGGGGAATTGATCGTTTGATGATGATTTTGGAGAAAAAAGCCTCTATTCGTGAAGTTATGGCTTTCCCTAAAACAGGAACCAGTGAAGATTTATTATTTGGGGCACCATCGCCACTGTCTGATAAAAAAGTAGAGGAGATGAATGTGAGGATTATTAATAAATAGTTTTTAAACTGGATATATACTTGAAAAAGGGTTTGTGTTGAAAAACGCAAGCCTTTTTTTATATCTGCAATATTTTGCGTCTTATTGTCATTCCGACGAAGGAGGAATCTCAATAAGAAACTCGATAAAGATTGGGGCTTTTGATTGTGGAATTACTAGCTGAGATTCCTCCTTCTTCGGAATGAAAACTTTGCGGGTAATTCGTTAATGAATAGATTAATTTTTTAAGGAAGGTGAGGTCGGGCTATGTAGGATTATATTTTTATCGAAGTCTTTAGGTTAGGTAGTCATAGTAGACTTTGGTTGTTTCTAAAATGCAGTATGTTGATTTTTAGCCCCGATTGAAGAGGTATCCTTTACCTTTTTTCTTTAAAAAGGTAAAGATATAGCGGAAAGCGGGAGGATTGTTTTAGAAAAGGAAGATGTTTTGCTCCAAAAAATAGAATTGAGCAAAAATTATTGCTATTGATTTTTGCTATTGGATTAAGACCTCGGTTTATTAAGCCCTCTGTCATAAAGCACAATACTTCCGGCTACAGAAACATTTAAACTTTTCTCAGATTTGAATTTGACTAAAAAATGGCATTTTTCAATGGCTTTTTTGGAAAGTCCGTTGTCTTCTGCACCTAATAAATACACACAACGTCTAGGATGTTCAAAGGTTTCTAAATCTTCAGCTCTTTCGTCTAGTTCAACCCCGACTAATCGGGCGCCTTTGGGTAAGTTTTTAAAGAAGTCTTCAAAGGTTTCGTAGTGGAAATAAGGAATTGACTTCACAGCATTATGCGTATCACAGGCTTGTTTAGCGTATCGGTTT
>JALRGZ010000290.1 GCA_023253295.1 Flavobacterium sp. | reverse complement strand
TGTGTCATCATCTACTTTTTCACAACCAATAAAGATCGATAATAAAGTAATCAGATATATAAAGTTTTTCATTGTTCTTATTTTAAGAATGAAATTTGGTGATTGAATTACAATTGTAAATTTAACAGATTAAACTTACGTCATGGTTTCCCTAATGTTAAAAGAATATATTTATTATAAGGTTTATTCTTTATCTAAATATGTTGCTCTAGAAGAATAATACCTCTTTCTAGGGTTTGGTGTTTATATTAATTATTGTTTTGTTATTATTGAACGAAGGAACTATCCATTATTTATACAAAATAAGTTGACTATTTGCTTATTGTTGCGTGCACAGAATGCAATTCTACGCTAACGTTTGTGTATTTCCGAGCGATTGGGGTTGTAAATCCGTGCTATCGGGATTTATATACCTAATTCTTGTCGTGATTTAGATTCGTTACTCCAAATTGTGTATTTTCCTTCTTTATTTGTTGGGAAATCAGGGTCTATTCTGTTTGTAAAAACATTATTTTCCTTATCGAAAGAAGTATAAAATAAAAATCTTCCTTTATTATTTTTAATAATTCTTACTTGTTCGTACCAATTTTCATTATCAGATTTTAAAAGGACATTAATAAACGTTTCATTTGATACTGTGGATACAAAATAACTTTTTAATTCATAAGGTCTTAAAGTACCTAAAGGTATAATTGGTTGAATGTCAGCTATAGTCTTTATATCCATTCCATTTGTTTTAGAATAATTAGGTACAACTGCAACTTGTATAGTTAAGTTAGGAATTGCATATTCACCATCTAATAAAATAATTAATTGGGTTTTATGACCATTTTCTATAGCATTGCCAACGATTAATTTAGGTTTGCTACCCACACTAGTCATTTTATTTGTGTTTTTTAAAACTAATTCTGTTAATGTTTTATTTGAAACAAGCAAATCTTTGATAGAATCAGATTTCTGCTCAATATTTTTATTCAATTCTTTATTAGATATTTTTCCTTCAATTTGTGATCCAAAAAATGATGTCAATGGTCCTATGAATAAGACTATGTTAGATATCACATAAAATATTTTCTTTTTTTTATTATCTGATACTGAAGTTACTTTATGGTTAAAGTATAAGTTTAAAAGTATACATATAAATGATAAAATGTAAAATATAATATATAGAATATTCATTTGTATTAAATAGATTGGTTTGGAAAAGGTATATTGAATTAAAAATAGATTTAAAGTATTCAAATATATACAATTTATCTTAATAAAAATTAAAGTTGTATATAGCCCCGATAGAGCCGATATCCTCGTAGTGAAGCGAAGAGATAAAGGCGAAAGCGGGAAGGAAGTGTGTTGAAAGCACAATAGTACTACTACAAAAAAAAATCCCCGACTAATTTCATAATCGGGGATTTTGTTATTTATGAAGTCTGCTTACTGCGACTGCTTACTCATTCACAATCACCCATTCACCAGTAGCTAATAAAGCTTCTGCTTTTTTGTATTTCATAGACTCTGTTTTACCAGTAGCTATTTGAAGTACCGTTACCGTATCGTTACGATTGATTTTTGGCATCTCTCTTACGATAGTCTCCGTTACCTGACGTTCTTGTGTTTGTCCGGCTTCACGGTTCATGCTTTCGCTGTTTGGGATTTCGTCTTTAGATAATTGTAATTTTTCTTGTGGACGTTCAACTTCTCTGGCATCTTCGATGTTTGGAGCTGCTTGTTGTGGTAAATCTCCTTTGAATAAGAACGAAATCACTTCTTTGTTGATGCCATTCAACATGTTGTTGAACAGGTTGAAAGCTTCAAATTTATAGATAAGCAATGGATCTTTTTGCTCGTGAACGGCCAATTGAACTGATTGTTTCAATTCGTCCATTTTGCGTAAGTGTTTTTTCCATGCTTCGTCAACAATAGCCAAAGTGATGTTTTTCTCAAAATCAGCTACTAATTGTCTTCCTTCGGTTTCGTATGCTTTCTTCAAATCGGTTACTACGCTTAGAGATTTTACACCATCGGTGAAAGGTACTACAATGCGCTCAAACTGATTGTTTGGATCTTCGAAAATGTTTTTTACAATTGGGTAAGCTTCTCTGGCACTACGCTCACATTTTTCAGTGTAGTATTTTAAAGCTTCTTTGTATACTTTTCCAGTTAGTTCCATTTCGTTTAATCTGCTGAATTCAGCCTCAGTCACCGGAGAAGTGATAGAGAAATAACGGATTAAATCGAATTCGAATGTTTTGAAATCGTTAGCTGCTTTTGTGTTTTGAACGAATAATTCGCAAGTATCATACAACATATTAGCGATATCCAGTTTCAAACGCTCACCAAATAAGGCGTGACGACGACGTTTGTAAACCACCTCACGTTGTGCGTTCATTACGTCATCATATTCCAATAAACGTTTACGAACACCAAAGTTGTTTTCTTCTACTTTTTTCTGCGCACGCTCAATAGACTTAGTCATCATAGAATGCTGAATTACTTCGCCTTCTTCTAATCCCATTCGGTCCATTACTTTAGCCACTCTTTCAGAACCAAATAAACGCATCAGGTTGTCTTCAAGAGAAACATAGAATTGAGAACTTCCTGGATCTCCCTGACGACCGGCACGACCACGTAACTGTCGGTCTACACGGCGTGAATCGTGACGTTCCGTACCAATGATAGCTAAACCTCCTGCAGCTTTTACTTCTGGCGATAATTTAATATCGGTACCACGACCAGCCATGTTGGTAGCAATAGTTACCACACCTGCTTTTCCTGCTTCCTCAACGATTTGTGCTTCCTGTTTGTGCATTTTAGCATTCAATACGTTGTGCTGAACACCTCTCATTTTAAGCATACGGCTTAATAATTCAGAGATTTCAACCGAAGTAGTACCAATCAATACCGGACGACCTGCCTTTGATAATTCGGTTACGTCTTCAATTACAGCATTGAATTTTTCACGGGTTGTTTTATAGATATAATCTTCTTTGTCATGTCTTGCAATCGGACGGTTGGTTGGGATTTCAACTACGTCTAATTTGTAGATTTCCCAAAGCTCTCCAGCCTCAGTTACAGCAGTACCGGTCATACCACCTAATTTGCTGTACATTCTGAAGTAGTTTTGCAATGTTACTGTTGCAAAAGTTTGAGTTGCCGCTTCGATTTTTACGTTTTCTTTCGCTTCAATCGCCTGGTGTAATCCGTCAGAATAACGACGTCCATCCATGATACGACCTGTTTGCTCATCTACGATCAGGATTTTGTTATCCATGATTACGTATTCTACGTCTTTTTCGAAAAGAGTATAGGCTTTTAAAAGTTGAGTCAACGTATGGATACGCTCACTTTTTACGCTGAAATCCTGGAATAATCTTTCCTTAGCTTCAGCTTCAGCATCTTTTTCTAATTTTTGTTTTTCGATGTTGGCAATTTCAGTTCCAATATCCGGTAAAACGAAGAAATCAGCATCAGTGTCTCCAGAAAGGAATTTAATTCCGTTGTCTGTCAATTCTACCTGATTATTTTTCTCTTCGATTACAAAATACAATGCTTCGTCAACCTTTGGCATTTCGCGGTTGTTGTCCTGCATGTATTGGTTTTCTGTTTTTTGAAGTAATTGTTTGATTCCTTCTTCACTTAAAAACTTAATTAAAGCTTTGTTTTTAGGCAAACTTCTGTAGGCTCTCAAAAGCATGAAACCACCGTCTTTAGTGTTTCCTTCTTTAATTAATCGTTTTGCTTCAGTTAAGAATCCTGTAGCCAACTGACGTTGTAAACCAACCAAAGTTTCGATTTTTGGTTTCAATTCCACAAATTCGTGACGGTCTCCTTGCGGAACCGGTCCGGAAATAATCAAAGGTGTTCTGGCATCATCGATTAATACCGAATCCACCTCATCGACAATCGCGAAGTTGTGTTTTCTTTGTACTAAATCAGATGGCGAATGTGCCATGTTATCTCTTAGGTAGTCAAAACCAAATTCGTTGTTGGTACCATAAGTAATATCAGCATCGTATGCTTTTTTTCTTCCTTCTGAATTCGGTTGGTGATTGTCGATACAATCTACAGACATACCGTGGAATTCGAATAAAGGTGCTTTCCAAGTGCTGTCACGTTTTGCCAAGTAGTCGTTCACGGTTACTAAGTGAACTCCGTTTCCTGTCAAAGCATTTAAGTATAACGGAAGGGTAGCTACCAAAGTTTTTCCTTCCCCTGTTTGCATTTCGGCAACTTTTCCTTGGTGTAATACCATACCTCCAATCAACTGTACGTCGTAGTGGATCATATCCCAAGTAATGTCTTTACCGGCAGCGTTCCATTTGTTCAACCAAATGGCTTTATCTCCTTCGATAGATACATAGCTTTTTGTAGCCGAAAGTTCGCGGTCTCTAGGAGTTGCTGTAACTGTAATTTGTTCGTTTTCTTTGAAACGACGAGCGGTTTCTTTTACTACAGCAAAAGCTTCCGGAAGAATTTCCATTAAGGTTTTTTCAGAAACAGCATAAGCTTCTTTTTCTAAAGCATCAATTTCAGTGTAGATGTCTTCTCTTTTATCAATATCTTCAATTCCTTCTACTTCAGTCTGAAGAGTTGCAATTTTAGCATCAATAGCAGCGCGGGATTCTTTAATTTTTTCTTTGAAGAAAATAGTTCGCGCTCTTAATTCATCATTTGATAAACTGATTAAGTTGCTTTCAAAAGTTTTAATTTTATTTAAGTAGGGTTGTAAAGACTTTACGTCCTTCTCCGATTTGTCGCCTACAAAAATTTTGATAATGCTGTTTATGAAACTCATAATATTTGTATTTCTAAAATTGTTTTTTCTCTTTAATTGAACAAAAAAAAAGCCTCTTTTGAGACTTTTTCTTTGTTTTTAGTATTCATCCTCGTTCCAAAGGTAATCTTCGTCAGTAGGATAGTCCGGCCAAATCAGCCTTTACCGGCGCCTCGGTCACCGAGGGTGAATTCAAGACCGCACTTGAGACGCTGCACGACTACCTGACGGGTCAGCTTGGTTCAGCAGGGACGCAGGCGGCGGCGCTGGCGGCGCTGGGTGTGCTGGGCGGCAGCGTCAGCATCCGGTCGACCGCCTATACCGTGGTGACGACGGATCGCGGCCAAATGATCCTGTGCAGCGGCACCTTCACGCTGTCGCTGACCAGCGTCGCGACGCTGGGCGCCGGATTCTGCATCGCCGTCGTGAACACCGGCACCGGTGTCATCACGGTCAAACCGGCCGGCACCGAGACGGTCGGCGGCAAGACTACGCTGATGCTTGCGGCCGGCGCATCGGCAATCCTGATCAGCGACGGGGCGGGGTGGCAGTCGGTCGGAGGGGGTGGAGTCGTAGAGCATGGGTATCAGCTGTTCACGGCGTCGGGCACCTTCAACGTGCCGGCCGGTGTCACCAAGGTCAAGGCCACCATCATTGGGGGGGGTGGCGGTGGTGGCAGCGCGAATTCGATGGTGAACGGCG
>JALRGZ010000181.1 GCA_023253295.1 Flavobacterium sp. | reverse complement strand
AATAAAGTTCGGGTTTTCTGGATCAAAAACGTAAGTGTCATCACCGGATCGTGAATTTGGGTTTGGTCCATAGAGGTAATGAAGCGCTGCTATATCCAAAACGCTCAGGCTTAGTGTTGTATCATCAACTGATGCGGTACTTGTTTTTAGTTCGGTAGGAATGAAAAGCCAAGAGATTAAAGTAGGTACTCAAAAAATAATTAATGTAAAGTTGAGTTCAGATGTGTCTTCATTAAAAGAAGTTATAGTTGTGGGTTATGGTACTTCAAAAAAGGAGACATTAACAGGAGGTGTAGAGACTGTATCGGCCAAAACTTTTGAGAGCCGTGCAGTAACTAATGTTGGTTTGGCTTTACAGGGCCAAACACCTAGTTTAGTCGTTACAAGGAGTTCTCCACGTCCTGGAAATGAAGGAATTTCATTTAAAATTAGAGGAAATACATCTGTAAATGGAAGTGATCCATTAATTGTTGTGGATGGTGTTCCGACGCTAAATAAATATTCTTTTGAAAATCTTAATTCTGATGATATTGAAAGTATTTCGATATTAAAAGATGCATCTGCAGCTATTTATGGATCGCGAGCTTCAAATGGGGTGATTTTGGTCACTACTAAAAGAGGTAAAGGAAAATTAAAAGTAGATTATAGTTCTAATGTTCGTTTTACAACTAATGGTATCACAGGTTATTCTCCAAGTATGTCTCAATATGCGACTATGTGGTTAGAAGCAAATAAAGAGGAGACAGTGCCTAATTATTGGGTATGGCAAACTAAAGACAATTTATTAAAAATGCAACAGGGGGTTGAAGGAAAATATGATCTCTTTGGTATTGATTTTTATATATACAATGCAAATAGATTGAAAGAGATGTTTGCAACCCGATATTCATATCAACATAATTTAAGTTTATCAAACAGTTCAGATAATTCATCTTATCGTTTGTCCCTTGGGTATGCAGATAATCAAGGTAATTTAGCAACTGCTTATGATGGACAAAAACAATTTAATGCTAGATTGAATTATGATTATAAATTATCTGAAAAGTTCAATTTATCAACAAATTTGAGTATTGTAAATGCTAAGACAAGTACCCCTTCAGTAGGTCTTGATAATACTTTGTATGCTTTTGATATGCCTTTTTTTCCTGCCAAAAATCCATATGGGCAATGGTTTGCTACATTTAATGGTGTAGATGGAGGAGCAAACCGTAATGCAGCAGCTATGACTGCTGAAGGGGGGAGAGATGATAAAAATTCTTTAACTGGGAGAGCTGATGTAAAACTGACTTATAATATCACTAAAGATTTGAAGATTGAGGGGATGACCTCGGTTCAAAATGAAAGATTTAATCAAGAAATGTATGTAGTACCGGTACAATTATACAATTGGTATGGTGAAAAGAAAGGTATAGGTCTTAATACCTCAGGAAATAATAATAGATATGAAACCTATGCATATCAATCTACATACCAATATTATTCGGCTTTATTAAATTACAATAAAACATTAAAAGATGTTCATCATTTTGCTGCAGTAGCAGGAATTAATGCAGAAAAAAACAATAATCAATGGATAAGAGCAAAACGCATTGGTTTCGATGACTTAGGAGTTTATGATATCAATCTTGCCACAGGTATACAATCTAATGATGGTTTTAAAGTTGAAAATGGTAGGTATTCTTACTTAGCTAAATTCAATTATGATTATGATGAAAAATATCTACTTACATTGTCAGGAAGACGCGATGGTAATTCTCGATTTGCCCAAGGCTATAAATTTCAAAATTTTGGAGGAGCTGAGGTGGCTTGGGTTTTCAGTAAAGAAAATTTCTTTAAGAGTTTAAGTTCAGTAGTTAGTTTTGGTAAAATTAGAGCAACAATTGGATCTGCAGGTAATGAAGCACCTAATCTTGATGCTTTTGAATATGTAAGTAGAATCAATACAGGTACAACTGTTTTAGGAGAAACCCCAGGTTTAATCCCATCAAGTTCATTGGTTAACAATGGTTTGATTGCTCCAACTAGAACATGGGAAAGAGTACAGCAAAAAAATATTGGTATTGATTTAAACTTTTTTAGTAATCGCTTAACAACAAGTTTTGACGTTTTCGAAAAAGACAATAATGGAATGTTAATTGGGGTAACATTGCCAACAGTTTTAGGTGGAAATCCTCCAGCTAATAATAATGGGCATTTTAATACTAAAGGTTGGGAATTAATTATTGGGTGGAAAGATGCAATAAAAGATTTTAAATATAATGTTACTTTTAATATTGGCGATACCAAAACGATGGTGGATGGAGTTGAAAATGCTGATAGTTATAGTGCTGGAAGAAATGGTATTGTTAATGGTCGTCCATGGCAGTCTTGGTATGTTTATAAAACAGATGGTTATTTTAAAGACCAGGCAGAAGTAGATGCTTATTATGCTGCTTATGGTGGTAAAGGTAATTTGGCAGGTATGCCACAAAATAATACAGCTGTGGCTTTACGTCCAGGAGATACCAAAAGAGTAGATGTAGCGGGAACAGGGACTATAACGAATCTAGGTAATGAAAATAGTTCTTTAGTTTACGCAGGAGATGGAACACCACATTTTACTTTTGGGTTGAATTCAGGAGTATCATGGAAAGGTTTTGACTTAGGTACAACTTTTCAAGGTCAATTAAAGCAAAACATTATGCGTAATGGATATATGGCCTACCCTTTTCAAGCAATATTTACCAATCAAAACCCTTCATTCCTAGGTAAAACATGGACAGAAGAGAACCCTAATGCCGCTTTTCCTCGTTTAACAGTAAATGCAACTCGTGCATCTTGGAATTATGCTAATAATGATTTCATGTTGCAAAACAATAGATACATTCGTTTAAAAACTTTGATTTTCGGATATACTTTGCCCCAAGAGTTGGCTAGTAAATTGCACTTAAGTAAAATTCGAGTGTATTTCTCAGGTAATGATCTTTGGGAATCTTCATCAATAAAAGATGGTTTTGATCCTGAAATGGGAGAAGCTTCAATAAATAGTGGCTATCCTTTTGCTAGAACTTGGTCTTTTGGTATAAACGTTGGTTTTTAACAATCTTAAATTTTAAAAAATAATGAAAAGTATATATAAATATTTAATAATTGGAGGTCTTGTTTTGGGTATTACCTCATGCGAGAATGATTTTTTAGATCTTAATCCTACTGGTCAATTTACCGATGCTGCTTACTTTAAAAAGCCAAGTGATTTTAAAGCTTATGCTACTAGTTTCTATGGACAATTACAAGGATGGGATTTTGGTAATATGGATACTAATTCTGATTTATCTGCAAATACAAGGGGTGAGGGCTATGATTTAGGTCATGGAACAATTCCCGCGACAGGTACAACTTGGAATTATTCGGGAATTAGGAACTGTAATATCTTATTAGATAAAGCTAAATCATATAAAGGAGAGGGAGATATTACACCATATATGGGAGAGGCTTATTTTTTCCGCGCTTATAATTACTTTGGTTTATTGAAAAATTTTGGAGGAGTCCCTATTATAACCTCTGTTTTAGATGATAAATCTCCAGAGCTGTATGCCCCTAGAAATAGTAGATATGAAGTAACGGAACAAATTTTAAGTGATCTGAATAAAGCAATAACAATGTTGCCATCAGAGTCTAGTATTCCAAGTAACGAAAAAGGTAAAGTAAGTATCACGACTGCCTTAGCTTTAAAAGCGCAAGTGGAATTGTATGAAGCAACTTGGGAAAAATATGTAGGACAAACTACTGATGGTGATGGTCAGACTATTGGAGCTGGTAGTAAAGGTTATGATGCGTCTAATGTTAATAATTATCTTACTGATGTTATTGCTTCTTGTGAACAAATTATGGCTAGTGGTATTTATTCGATATGGAATAAAAATGCTAATACAGCTATGGCAAAAAGTAGTTCATGGTATTTGTTCAATCTTGAAGATGCAGCATCAAATCCTGGAGGGTATGATAAAACAACTAATAAGGAATTTATTTTATATAGTGTTTATGATTATGTATATAGACAATCAGGAAAAAATATAACATGGACTTCAGGACAACTTTATCCAAGTCGTAAGTTTGTAGATATGGCCGTTTGTACAGATGGACTTCCTGCATCAAAATCTCCTTTGTTTCAAGGTTACCATGCCGCCTTTGATGAGTTTAAAAATCGTGATTTAAGATTGTTAAATTATTTGTATGGTGCAAGTACTACCCCAACAGCTACCCCTATCTTAAATTTTGGTAGTTTAGGATATAGCGGTTACAGTAATTCTAAATTTGGGGTTTATGGATTTGGTACTAGAAGAGTTGATAATACAGAATCGGCTAACTGGCCTATAATACGTCTTGCAGAAGTGTATTTAATGTATGCAGAAGCACTTTATGAATTAAATGGATCCATTACAGATGCACAATTAGACGCATCAATTAACATATTGAGAGATCGTGCGGGAGTAGCTCGTTTAACAAATGCATTGGTAACTACATATGGGTTAGATATGAAGGAAGAAATTAGACGTGAGCGTGCTGTGGAATTGTATCGTGAAGGAAAACGTTTTGACGATTTAAAACGTTGGGGTATTTTAGAAGCAGCATTAAACCCATCACGTTTGGGAAGAGTTGTTGGAAGCGCTTCTTATTTAACACCTTATAAGGACGCTTCTGGAAATCCAACATCAGCGTATACAGCTAATACATATGTTTTTGGTGAGGAAGCTGTACAAACTCCTGCCGGATTGTTGAATTGTGTGGTAATTGATAGTAAATTAAATCACTCAGTTGAGAAGAAACACTATTTATTTCCAATTCCATCTAATCAAATTAGCATAAATACTAATTTACTTCAAAATCCTGGATACAATTAATTTTAATTATTAATATTTTAATTATGAAAAAAAATAAAGTCTTACATATTAGAGAATTAAGTTTAATTTCTTTTATGATTTTCGTCGTTTTTCTATTCTCTTCTTGTAATGAAGAAGGGCCACAGTATCGAGAATTTACTTATCCAGAACCTACTGTAACTGCCATTTCTACTGATAATAGTTTTCCAGGTGAAGTAATTACTATTACCGGTTCAAATTTTGGTGATGCTGCTGGTGCAATTAAACTTTATTTCAGTGGTAAAGTAGCTAGTGTTGCTAATTTTGTTAGCGTAACCGATAATGAAATTAAGGTAAAAGTTCCAACAGATGCTGTCTCAGGAAATGTTTCCATGAGTATTTGGACAAATGATATTGGAGTAATTGGAACTTTTACAGTTTATAAACAACCTATAATTACCTCAGTTGTATCAAAAGGAAGTGTCTCTACTATCATTGCTCAACCCGGAGACGAGGTGTGGATTTCTGGAGAAAATTTTTTAACTGATCCTGCTAAAGTTGCTGTTGATTTTAATGGTACCAGTGCTCCAGATGTAATTTCGATAACTTCTACACTTATAAAAGTTAAAGCTCCTTCAGGATATACTTCAGGGAACGTAAATGTTACTTTTAAGGGTAGTTATACAGTTAATGGAAATTCTTTGGCCCCAGCTCTTAATCCTGGAGATGTTAGTACAATATTTTTACGTAACTATATGCAACCATTTACAACAAATAATATGGTAAATGAACAAAAATTTACGGGTACAAATTGGGCAACTCCTGATTACTGGACTATAAATTCTGCTGCGCAAAATCAAATAAATTCAGGTGCTACAGTGAGATGTGGTGGAGCTAATTATGGTAAACCAAACATGGCTAATAAAGGAGAATTATCGTTGCAGGCAGGATGGGGCGATGCTACAGCAAATATTGTAACTAATGGGAAAATGTATCAAACAGCTGTTTTACCTGCGGGTAGCTATAAACTTGAAATTGAAGTTATGGAAAGTGGTTTTACTAATTATTTGACTTCAAGTGCTGTTTATTTATTGGCTGTTTCTGGTGATTCATTTCCGGATTTAACCAGTACAAGTACAGCTCCAGCAGCTTTAGCAAGTACCGTTATCAATAATAGTATTACTTATGGAAACAAAGTTACACAAAGTATTACTTTCACATTAGCATCAAGTACAAAAGTATCAATGGGGTTTGTTGCCACATTAAAAGCAAATTCTTATTTGAGAATGAATTATATGAAATTGTATTTATTACCGCAATAAACTAATGTTTGCTAATATAGTTTTTAAAGCTAGTAATTAAAAAGAGTCTAATCTAAAATATAGTCTATATAAGATTAAGACTCTTTTAAAAAAAATAAAATTTTTGATATTCAATTTACATTAATCAGCTATTATGATTCTACTAAATAATTTTCATTGAAGAGAAACAGCTATTAAAAATCAAAGAATTGGAAAATTGAAATTATATAAGATGTAGTTAATTTTTAATGTAAAATGTACTTAATAAATTAAAATTATGGAAATATTTAAAGGAAATATCATTTATAAAATTATTGCACTAGCAATAATTTTTACGAGTTGTTCCTCAAATGATGGGAATAAAGATAATGAGACTACGACTCCTCCTACTGTAAATGTAGAAGTTATTGAGACTTTAGACCCATCTGTACCAATGAAGCACAATGGATATGTTACTAATGCAGAGTTTGCCAGTATAAAAGCTAAAATAGATGCTAATCAGGAACCTTGGATTTCAGGTTATAATAAATTAATTGCTAACTCACATGCTCAATCAACTTATGTAGCACATCCTGTAGTGAAATTAGTTAGAGGAGGCAAAAGCGCTGAAGAACCGGATCCTGATAATTATGGCGCAGCTTTTAATGATGCTGCTGCTGCTTATCAGTTAGGGCTTCGCTGGAAATTAACAGGGGACGCTACTTATGCACAGGCAGCAGTAAATATATTGAATTCATGGGCTTCAACCTGTGAAAGAATTTCTGGAGACTCTAATTCAGCACTGGCGGCAGGAATTTATGGTTATCAGTTTGCAGTTGCAGGAGAACAACTACGTACCTACTCTGGTTGGGCTGCAACTGATTTTACGAAATATAAAGAGTGGATGCGTACTGTATTTTATAATTTAAATTATAGTTGGTTATCAACCCATTTTGGTTGTCATCCTCAACATGCATGGTCTAATTGGGATTTATGTAATATGGCTTCCGTTATGGCTATCGGGATTTTAACTGATGATAGAAATCTTTATAATTATGTAATTGATTATTATCAGAAAGGAAAAGGATGTGGGAATAATTTTGTTACCATATTTGAACCATTTCCCGCTCCTAACGATAATATGGCTCAAATGCAAGAAAGTGGTAGGGATCAGGGACACTGTACACTATCATTAGCATTGTTAACAACAGTTTGTCAGCTTGCTTGGAGTCAGGGCGATGATTTATGGGGATTTAGAGATAATATTGTTTTAAAGGCTAGTGAATATGTGGCTAAGTATAATGTAGCTTATCTGAATGTTCCTTATACCGTTTATAGTTGGCACGAAGGAGATCCGTGGACAGGATGTGGAGTTAAATTGACAGAGTTACCAACTATCGGATCCTCAGGTAGAGGAGGTGGACGCCCAATGTGGGCAATGATTTATAATCATTATGCTAAAATAAAAAAAGTTCCTGCTGCCAGCGTTTATTATACTTCTTTAGGAGTGAAATCAGTTCAGCCTGAAGGTGGAGGAGGAGATTATGGCAACAATAGTGGAGGTTTTGATCAACTTGGATTTGGAACATTATTGTTTACGTTAGAATAGTTTTGAAATAACAAAATCTTTTTCAGCAAAGTTTTGAAGAATAAAAAATAAGAAATGGATAATGATAATGTATTTCATTACTTCAATCATTATCCAGATTCTTTTATTGCCTTTATTACTTAAATAATCTTTAGTATTTACTTATATAACTGTTAATTACTTCCTGTTGATTTACAATTGATAGCAATCTAATTGTATTTTATGGATTAAAAATTCCTATAAAATGAAAATAAGGAAATTTTACCTTATAACCCTATTTTTTTCTTTGTTATTAAGTGCTCAGCAACAAGTTATAATACAGGAAACGGCTCAAAAATTAAAATCTCCTGATGGAAATTACGAGTTTAATTTCTATCAAAAGCAAGATTTAAATAACGATAAGCAAATGTATTATAGCCTTTTTTACAAAGGCAACGCAGTGGTGTTGGAATCTGAATTGGGGGTGTTAATTGAAAATCAAACCTTTGAATCGGCTCTTGCAGTTCCTAATGATACTTGCAAAGTTTGGGGTGAAAATTTAAAATTCAAAGGGGTTCAAAGAAATACTGTAGATCAAAATTGGAATCCACTTTATGGAGAAAATAAAGTAATTCGCGATAATTATAACGAAATGGTCTTATCTTTTACTAAAGGAGATGAGGCAAAAAAAGTAGTTATTGATGGATATGATAAGAGTAAAGGCTATTTTATGAATGTTATCGTTCGTGCCTCCAATGAAGGTATAGCTATTCGATATCAGTTTCCGGAACCAACAAACGGATTGTTTCTTCACATAGTAGGGGAACAAACGCAATTTACAATGCCTGAAGGAACTTTGGCTTATTATGAACCTTGGGCACAAGGACCTTATTCATTATTGCCTTTGAAAGATTGGAATGGACAAAGCGAGCGTCCATTGACAATGAAGTTGGCTAATGGTTTAAATGTGGTAATTGCCGAAGCACAAATGACAGATTATGCTCGAATGAAATTGAGTTTGAATACCACTAAACCCAATACCCTTCAAGCTAGCTTGTACGGCAGTATAGATGTGATTCCTGCTTATGCCACACCTTGGCGTGTAATTATGGCTGCTGATAAAGCAACTGATTTGATTGCCAATAACAGTATTATTTTAAATTTAAATCCGGAAAATGAAATAAAAGATACCTCTTGGATTAAACCCGGAAAAGTAATTCGAGTAGCCAAACTATCACAGGCTGATGCCAAAAAATGTGTTGATTTTGCTGCCGAAAGAGGTTTACAATACATTCATTTAGATGCAGGTTGGTACGGTCCCGAAATGAAAATGAGTTCAGATGCAACGACAATTTCAGAAACAAAAGATTTTAATATTCCTGAATTAACAGCTTATGCAGCTTCTAAAGGAATTGGACTTTGGGTGTATGTAAACCAGCGTGCATTGATACAGCAATTAGATTCCATCTTGCCTTTATATAAAAAATGGGGAATCAAAGGAATCAAATTCGGATTTGTTCAAGTAGGAAATCAACGTTGGACGACTTGGTTGCATGAAGCAGTAAAAAAATGTGCTCAATATGGTTTGATGGTAGATATTCATGATGAATACAGACCAACAGGTTTTAGCCGTACGTATCCTAATTTAATGACACAAGAAGGAATTCGTGGGAACGAAGAAATGCCCGATGCTAATCATAATACTATTTTGCCATTTACCCGTTTTTTAGCAGGTCCTGCCGATTATACAATTGCATATTATTCTAAAGCAATTAAAAATACGCATGCTCATCAACTTGCTTTATCTGTAATCTTTTATAGTCCTATTCAATTTATGTATTGGTACGATCAACCTTCGGCTTATGAGGGAGAACCGGAAATTGAATTTTTTGATAAAGTCCCTACGGTTTGGGAGGAAACGAAAGTATTAAATGGCGAGATTGGAAAATACATTACTACAGCCAGAAAGTCAGGAAAGGATTGGTTTGTAGGATGTATAACTAATAATGAAGCGCGAACTTTGGAACTGAATTTTGATTTTTTGGATGTTAAAAAAAAGTACAAAGCCAGAATTTATTTTGATGACGATAAAGTAAATACTAAAACAAAAGTAGCTTTAAAAGATATGCTTGTTAAAAAAGGTTCAAAGCTAAAATTAGACCTTAAAGCTTCTGGTGGAGCAGCGATTTGGATTACTGAAATTAACAAATAATATCCTTAGGTTGTCTTAATTAAATAATCAATAGAACAATTTAGATGAAATTGAACTTTAAATATAGAATCAGTTTATTCAGTTGCATGGTTTTGTTATCCAGCTTTACTATTGATAAACAGTTAAATAAAAAACTAGTTGTTGAGAATAAACTTCAATTTGAAAGAGATGAAATAGTTACGATTCATTTGAATGACTATAAATGTTTTTCTAAATTTAAGGATTACAATGACCTATTAGTTAAAGACCAAAAAGGAAACTTAGTAGTAACGCAATTAGTAGATGTTGATCAGGACGGAATTCCTGATGAATTATTATTTCAAGCTGTTGTTCCTGCTGATTCAAAAGTTTTTTATACCCTTTTTACGGATTCAACTCTTAGTTCTCCAAAGAGTAATACGACAACCTATGCCCGTTTTGTGCCAGAGCGTATAGACGATTTTGCCTGGGAAAATGACAAAGTAGCTTTTCGTACCTATGGTCCGGAAGCACAACGTTTAGTAGAAGAAGGTAAAGAAGGAGGAACACTATCAAGTGGGATCGATCTTTGGTTGAAAAAAGTAAATTATTCAATCATTGACTCGTGGTATGCCAAAAATGTTCAGGCTCCAGGTTATTATCATATCGAGCATGGAGAGGGTTACGATCCTTATCATGTTGGTGCAAGTAGGGGAACTGGAGGAACAGGAATTTGGGAAAATGACAGTTTGCATACCTCTAAAAATTATACAAAGTACCGGGTAATTGCGGCAGGTCCATTACGAACCATTTTTGAGTTGGATTATGCGCCATGGAGTAAATATGGAATAACCGAAACCAAGAAAATTTCACTGGATTTAGGTTCTAATTTTTCAAGATTTGAAAACAGGATTAGTTCAAAAAATCCAATACCAAATTATACGCTTGGCATCACTTTGCATCAGGAAAAAGGAACAGTTAAAATTAACCAACAAAGTGGAATTTTTCGCCATTGGGAACCTATTGATGATGCCTTTGTGGGAGAAGGAATTGTAATTGCTCCGACTCTCGTAAAAGAAGCCTTGGATCATCGCTCTAAAGCAGTTGATCAAAGTCAGCTTTTGATAGTAACCCAACCGAAGAGTAACATCTTAGTTTATTATGTGGGATTCTCCTGGACAGGAAGTAAGCAGGTTCAAACTGTTCAGGATTGGGATAATATGTTAGTAAAACAAGCCGAAATAATTAAGAATCCTCTTTTGGTAAAAATGAAATAGCAATGACGAATAAAAGTTTTTTTCTTGTATTAGGTGTTTTGCTTATCAGTGGATGCAGTTCTATTGATAAGAAAAGCAGTGTCAGTTTTCAACAAGAAAATAAAAAAGAACACTTTGTATCTGAAGTCTGGCAATCAGATCAGGGAAATGGAACTTATCTCAATCCAATCTTAAATGCCGATTATTCTGATCCGGATGTCATTCGTGTAGGAGACGATTTTTATATGACAGCCAGCAGTTTTAACTGTTCGCCAGGTTTACCGATACTGCATTCGAAAGATTTGGTGAATTGGACCATTATAAATTATGCAATAAATAAAATTGTTCCGGAAAAAGTATTTGATGTTCCGCAACATAGTAAAGGAGTTTGGGCTCCAAGTATAAGATACCATAATAAGGAATTTTATATCTACTGGGGCGATCCTGATTTTGGAGTCTATATGGTAAAAACCAAAAATCCTGCAGGAAAATGGGAAGCACCTGTTTTGGTAATGGAGGGCAAAGGAATTATTGATCCTTGTCCGCTTTGGGATGGCGAGAATATTTATTTGATTCATGCCTGGGCAGGAAGTCGGGCAGGAATTAATAGTATGCTAACTGTCAATAGAATGAATAAGGAAGGGACTAAAGTGATTGATGAAGGTAAAAATGTTTTTGATGGACATGACAAACACCATACACTCGAAGGGCCAAAATTGTATAAAAAAGATGGTTACTATTACATTTTTGCACCAGCAGGCGGTGTAGCTACCGGATGGCAGTTGGTTTTACGTTCAAAGAATATTTATGGTCCTTATGAAGAAAAAGTGGTTTTGGAACAAGGAAAAACCAATATCAATGGACCACATCAGGGAGCATGGGTAACAACTCCAAATAATGATTCCTGGTTCTTCCATTTTCAGGATAAAGAAGTTTACGGCAGAGTATTGTTTTTGGAACCAATGACTTGGAAAAACGATTGGCCGGAAATGGGTAAAGATTTAGATGGCAACGGAATTTGGGAACCGGTTTTAGAATACAAAAAACCAAATGTTGGTAGGCAATATGTTATTCAGACCCCTCCGGATTCAGATGAATTTAATGAAGGGAAATATGGTATGCAATGGCAATGGTATGGGAATTCATCAGTTAAATGGAGTGCTCAAATACCGGGAACTGATTACCTGAGACTCTTTTGTATGAGTAAAAAAGACTTAGCTAATTTGTGGGATATGCCCAGTTTGCTTTTGCAAAAGTTGCCTGCTGAAAATTTTACAGTTACAACCAAAGTAAAGTTGAATATAGAATGGGACACCGCAGGTAAAACTGCTGGTTTGTTGATGATGGGACAATCTTATGCCTACGTTGGGATTACTTATGAGGAAGGAAAATTTTGGGTAAAACAAGTCACTTGTACCGATGCTATCAATGGTAAGTCAGAAAAAATTATTGAAAAGAAAGTACTTCCCTCTTATGAAGTCTATTTACGAATGGAAGTCAAAGGACCTGACGCTACTTGCTTGTATAGCTACAGTATAGATGGTGTATATTTTGAGAAAATAGGAGAAAATTTTAAAGCGCAACGGGATCTATGGATTAGTGCCAAAATGGGAATTTTTTCAGTAAGTGAAAATAATGTAAGAATGGGAAGTTATGCCGATTTTGATTGGTTTAGAGTCAAAAAAAGTGAAATGACAAGAAAATAAATGATAAAACGGGCTTTAGTCCTTGATTTTTAAAAATTGAAAAGTAAAATGAAAAGAAATAAAAATAGCATTTCAGTTATAGCAACACTATTTTGTATGGTAGTATTTACCATACAGGCAAAAGCGAAGGTTAAAGAAGTAGAAACTTTAGATGCTTTAGTAGAAGTAGCAGGAAAGAATGGGCAAGAAGTTCGTATGAAACCCGGAGTATATGCGCTGGAAAATTACCTAACTAAAGATAGAATTGCTAAATTACTTTCAGAACTTCCGGCAGCTACAAGTGAACAAAAGCGTCCGCCTCGTTGGTTTTTACGTTTTAAGGGTAATAATAATGCCTATGATTTTACAGGAGTTACTTTTGAAATTAGTACTGAATTGTATAAAATCTTACCCTATGGTTATACCCGTTGTGTTTTTATAGAGGGTAATGGCAACACAATTAAAGGATTAACTATTAAAAATACAGGTCCTACAAACATAGGCAGTAATGGAAATATACTTTCAATTTTTGGGGACAATACCTTGTTAGAAGATGTCAAATTATATGTGAGCGGTTCAACTTACGGCTACGGCGATTTGTTTGGTAAGGGAGGTCCTAATTTGACAGGACTTCAAAAACAAAGCGGAATTATGATAGCAGGTAAAAACAACACTTTAAAGCGATGCAAAGTGTATAGTCGTGCATTCGGCCATTGCTTTTATATTCAAACACAGGGACATGTGACAGATGAGGTTGTTTTAGAAGATTGTTATGCCGAAGGCGAAATGCGCACCACCAATGATATACTGGCAGAATCAGGCGGATTAGCCGAAAAATTAAAATACCAAAGTGTATATCAAAACAGAGACGGTCGGTATATGATTAGTCCCGGTTACACCAAAGCATTGTGTGAAGATGGTTTTCGTACTTATGGAGGGGTTGGTAAAGTAACACTTATCAACTGTACTTCTAAAAATACTCGTGCTGGTTTTGAAATTGGAGGAACTAATGATGCCACAAAACAAACAAGACTTCAAGGCTGTCAAGCTTTAGGTGTCGAGCGTGGATTTCTAATTGGCTCTAACGTAGTGGTGAGAGAATGTAAAGCCGATTTACAATATGGTCCTATATTATACCTTAGAGAAAACACGATAGGATCCGATGTTGAAATAGAATTGTTACCAGGAATGCCTAAGTCATTAGTACATACCATTGCTACTGTTGCTGGTAAAAACCATAGTGTGAAATTGTATGCAAAGCAAACACAAGAACCAATGCCAACTTTACCAATAATGCTAGGTTTTGCTATGCCAGCTCACGCCGAAATGAGTTCTCCTATCTTACCAATGCCAACGGACAATGTAGTATTGGTAAATGATTTAAAGCACAGTTTTATTATTATAAATGACGAAGCAAAAAATTTGGATATCAAATCAACAGCAGTTCAGTTATTGAATAGTGAATCTCAAAAAATGAGTGGAAAAGGGAAATGGTAGAACTAAAAGATAAAAATAGCTCATACAATAGAATTAAGTATGAGAGTAAAGTTCAAAATTCTATTTATAGTTTGCTTTTATAGTTGTACCGCTTTAGTACAAGAATGGCAGGAATATATAATTAAAAGGGGTAATGCCGAAGAATTTTATGTATCATCCAGTGAAAAAAACGAACCAATTTGTAGGGTTTAAGCAAGAGCGAGTTGTCAATTTGTAAATAAAAATCACGCTAATACATATCTCTAAAGTAAATTGACTTAACCAGAAGTGATGAATTATAAGGAAATATATACTAAGCCAATAAGCAATCAGGCTATGATTTTAAATTAGAAAAAGAAGTAGTAATTCTGACTTCTTTGTTTAAAATTAAAAGAAAGAGATATACAGTCTATTACGATTCGAATAATAAAAAGTAGTAAAAGAATATAAAAATATAATAGTAAATCAGTACTATGAAGAAGGCATTAATTATTGCAATGACGATGACTATCGCTATTGCAAGCTGTCAAAAAAAGAAAGAGTCAAATTTTGACATTGATAAGAATTTAGATTATTGTGTAACTCAGGCTAATAAATCTTTGACTATTGCTCCAGATTCTATTGTTATTCCCAGAAATATTGCTCCCGGAAGTAAAGATTGGAAGTATGTAGGTTATGAGGATTGGACAAGTGGTTTTTGGCCAGGTGTACTTTGGTATTTATACGAGTATACCGGAGAAGCAAAATGGAGAGCGCAAGCGGATAAATACAGCCATTATCTAAAACCTTTGTCAGTACGTTCGGCAACCGATCATGATTTAGGCTTTCAGGTGTATTCTAGTTTTGGAAATGGTTTTAGATTGACTAAAAATCCTGAATATAAAGATGTAATATTAAAAACAGCTGATACTTTGGCAACCTTATTTAACCCTAAAGTGGGTACGATTTTGTCATGGCCAGGTATGGTTAAAGAAAAAAACTGGCCTCACAATACAATCATTGATAATATGATTAATCTCGAGATGTTATTTGAAGCTTCAAAAATGGGAGGTTCTAAATCTTTGTATGATATAGCGGTAAAACATGCTGAAACGACTATGAAAAATCAATTCAGAAAAGATAATTCTGTATATCACGTGGTAGTTTTTGATACAGTTACAGGTAAAAAAATTAAAGGAGTAACCCATCAGGGTTATGCTGATAATTCGATGTGGGCGCGTGGTCAGGGTTGGGCTATTTATGGTTATACCATGGTGTATAGAGAAACTAAAGATCCAAAGTTCCTTGATTTTGCACATAAAGTAACCAAAGTGTATTTAGACCGTTTGCCAAAAGACTTGATTCCTTATTGGGATTTTGATGCGCCTAACCTCAGTAAACAACCCAGAGATGCATCAGCAGCTGCTCTGGTGGCTTCAGGATTAATTGAATTGTCAACTTTTACAAAAGATAAAACATTAGCAAAAACTTATTTAGATAAAGCAGAAGGGATGTTAGCTGAATTGTCTTCATCCAGATATCAAAGTAGAAATGTAAATCCAGCATTTTTATTGCATTCGACAGGGCATTATCCAAATGGAACGGAAATAGATTATTCAATCATCTATGCTGATTATTATTATTTAGAAGCATTAGTGCGTTTGAAAAAAGTAAAAGCTGGCGAAAATTTGATTGCTCCAAATAAAGAAGTTGCATTAAAAAACAATTAAAAAAC
Source organism: Flavobacterium sp. (assembly GCA_023253295.1). Taxonomy (GTDB): domain Bacteria; phylum Bacteroidota; class Bacteroidia; order Flavobacteriales; family Flavobacteriaceae; genus Flavobacterium. The sequence goes on along the minus strand of JALRGZ010000181.1, from coordinate 11,073 downwards.
AATTAAAAAACGAACTTTTTGAATAGAGATATTTTCGCTTTTGTCTAAACCATTTTTCTCAAGAACATAATTTAAACCTATTATGAAAAAAATACTTTTATGGTCAATTACAGCTGCTTTGGCTGGTTTTTTATTCGGTTTTGATACCGTTGTAATTTCGGGTGCCGATAAAAAATTACAAGAATTATGGCATACTTCAGATGTGTTTCATGGTTCGGTTGTTATGGCTATGGCATTGTGGGGTACAGTAATTGGGGCCATTTTTGGTGGTATCCCTACTAATAAAATAGGAAGAAAGAAAACCTTAATTTGGATTGGTGTTTTATTCTTGGTTTCGGCTATTGGTTCGGCTTTTGCCAATGATCCGTATACGTTTGCTTTTTTTAGATTTTTAGGAGGTTTAGGAATTGGAGCTTCTACAATCGCTGCACCTGCCTATGTGTCTGAAATAGCACCTGCTAAAGATAGAGGAAGATTAGTTTCCTTGTATCAATTCAATATTGTATTGGGAATTTTGATGGCATTTTTATCCAATTACTTATTGAGAGATGCGGGTGAGAATGCCTGGAGATGGATGATAGGAGTAATGGCTTTTCCCTCTTTATTTTATACTATTATTGTTTTTGCAGTTCCTGAAAGTCCAAGATGGTTGGTTTCTCAGGGACGAAATGAAGAAGCTAAAAAAGTTTTGGAAAAAATCAATCCAGATGCCAAAATTGAAGATGTATTGGCTGAATTACAGTCGGGAGAAGAACAACATATGAAAGGGGAAAATATCTTTATGAAAAAATACCGTTTTCCTTTAATGTTAGCATTCTTAATTGCACTTTTTAACCAATTATCAGGAATAAATGCCTTTTTATATTATGCACCCAGAATTTTTTCGGAAGCAGGTTTAGAGGAAAGTGCAGCTTTAATGAGTAGTATTGGTATTGGAGTAACCAACTTAATTTTTACTCTTATAGGTGTGTTTTTGATTGATGTACTAGGAAGAAAAGTATTGATGTATATTGGCTCTATTGGGTACATTATTTCTTTAGGATTGGTTGCATTGGCTTTCTTCTTAAAATGGACAGGTATGGCGGTTCCACTTTTCTTATTCCTATTTATTGCTTCGCATGCTATTGGACAAGGAGCTGTAATTTGGGTATTTATTTCTGAAATTTTCCCAAATCATCTTAGAGCAAGCGGTCAGGCTTTTGGTTCATCAACTCACTGGGTGTTGGCAGCTATTATACCGTCGATGGTTCCTTTCTTATTTTCTACTATAGGTGCCGGAATGGTATTTCTTATTTTTACCATAATGATGGTATTCCAATTGCTTTTTGTAATGTTTATGATGCCGGAAACTAAAGGAAAAACATTGGAAGAATTACAGGAAACAGTTTTTAAACAGAAATAAAATAAATAGTATTGAATGAAAAATGTTATTATAATATCTATTTGTTTAGTTGTTTCTACAATTTGTAATGCTCAACAGAATCTTAAGTTATGGTATGATAAACCAGCAAATCAGTGGGTTGAAGCTTTGCCAATAGGGAATGGACAGATAGGAGCAATGGTTTTTGGTGGTGTTGAAAAAGAATTGATTCAGCTCAACGAAAGTTCGCTTTGGTCTGGTGGACCAATGAAAAAAAATGTTAATCCGGAGGCTAATCAATATTTGCAAGCTATTCGCGAAGCACTAGACCAAGAAGATTATAAACTGGCTACTGATTTGTGCAAAAAAATGCAGGGCTATTTTAGTGAAAGCTTTCTGCCACTTGGCGATTTGGTAATTAAGCAAGATTTTAAAGGAGCTAAGCCAACTAAATATTATAGGGATTTAAATATTAATTCTGCTTTGTCTACGACCCGTTTTATCATAAATGGAGTGGAATATAAGAGAGAAATTTTTACTTCTGCTCCAAATAATGTAATGGCAATTCGTATAACGGCATCACAGTCTAAATCATTGACTCTTGATATTAATTTGATTAGTCCTTTGGCTAAATCAACACTTGCTCAAAGTAATGACCAGTTAGTTATGAATGGGAAAGCACCAAGTCGTGTTGATCCGAGTTATTACAATCCTAAAGGGAGAAAACCTATTGTGTGGTCTGATACTACAGCGTGCAATGGTATGCGTTTTCAATCCAATCTAAAGGCAGTTCTTAAAGGAGGAAAAATAAAGGCTGATGAACATGGATTACATATCCAAAAAGCTTCGGAGGTTATACTTTATTTAACGGCAGCTACAAGTTTTAATGGTTTTGATAAATGTCCTGATTCACAAGGAAAAGATGAAAAGGAAATTGCAATAACTCTGTTAAATAATGCATTGAAAGTATCTTATAATGATTTGAAGAAAAAGCATACTTCTGATTTTGAGAATTATTTCAATCGGGTAAATCTTGATTTGTCAAATAACAAAACGGATGCTAATCAATTGTTGTTGCCTACAAATGAGCGTATAAAAGCGTATTCTAATGGGGCATCGGACTCACAGTTAGAGCAGCTTTTTTATCAATATGGACGTTATTTGTTGATTTCTTGTTCTCGTTCGGGAGGACGTCCGGCAAATTTACAGGGTATTTGGAATAAAGAAATGCGTGCACCCTGGAGTTCTAACTATACCGTTAATATAAATACAGAAATGAACTATTGGTTAGCAGAGCAAACCAATCTTTCAGAAATGCATGAACCTTTATTGGATTGGGTTCAGGATTTATCGAAAACAGGAAAGGTTACAGCAACTGAATATTATAAAACCAGAGGTTGGGTTACACATCATAATTCAGACATTTGGGGGTTAAGTAATGCCGTTGGAAATTTAGGAGATACTTCTCCTACTTGGGCTAACTGGTATATGGGTGGTGCTTGGCTATGTCAACATCTTTGGGAACATTATTCTTTTACACAAGATAAGGAATATTTAAAAACAAAGACATATCCCATTATGAAGGAAGCAGCATTGTTTTGTTTGGATTGGTTAATTGAAAAAGAGGGCTATTTAGTAACATCTCCTTCAACCTCTCCTGAAAATGAATTTAAAATTGGTGGAAAAAATTATGCAGTAACTATAGCATCCACAATGGATATGTCAATTTGTTGGGACTTATTTACCAATTTAATTGAGGCTGCCAAAGTTCTAAATATTGATGATGCTTTTCGTAACGAATTAATTCAAAAACGGGCTAAATTATTTCCATTGAGGATAGGAAGTAAAGGGCAATTGTTAGAATGGTGTAAGGAGTATGAAGAAGCTACACCGCATCAAAGACATGTTTCGCATTTATTTGGTTTACATCCGGGGCATCAAATTTCACCATTAACAACTCCAGAGTTTGCAAATGCAGCTAAGAGAACCTTAGAATTAAGAGGAGACGAAGGTACAGGTTGGAGTAAAGCCTGGAAAATTAATTTTTGGGCAAGATTACGTGATGGTAATCATGCCTATAAGATGATTCATGATATTTTAAATTACACAGAAGTTACTGCAGGTGGAACAACTGGAGGTGGGGTTTACCCTAATTTATTTGATGCACATCCGCCTTTTCAGATTGATGGTAATTTTGGCGCAACAGCTGGTATGACTGAGATGTTAGTGCAAAGTCAGGAAACTTATAGCGATCAGGAACAAACAGATAATGTGCATTATATAATAGATATCTTGCCTGCTTTACCGGATGCTTGGGTAAATGGATCTGTTAAAGGACTTAGAGTTCGTGGTGGTTTTGAAATAAGTATTGATTGGAACAATAAACAATTAGAAAAAACAAGTATAAAAAGTGTAGGGGGAACAGCTATCAAAATCCGCTATAATAGTAAAAATATTAGTTTGAAGTTTGCAAAAAATGAAATCAAGAATTTATCATTAACAGATTTTCAAAACTAAGCTAATATACTTTTTAGGTTAAATTATACAGACAATAGTTATGAGTTTTATCAAACAAATCATTTTTAATTTTTTAATTTTTTTTCAAATTTCTTTAATAGGTCAAACGTTAAGAGAAAATATAAATATTAACAGAGAATGGAAATTTAAATTGGGAGATTATTCGGGAGCAGAATGGATTGATTTTAATGATTCCACTTGGGACAATATTGGAATTCCACATTCTTTTAGCATGCCTTATTATCAATCAGCCAAGTTTTATATAGGTTATGGATGGTATCGAAAATATATAGAAGTGCCTAATCAATGGATTGGAAAAAAAATTAGTCTGGATTTTGAAGGAGCTTACAGAACTGCAGAAATATTTGTTAACGGTGAATTAGTGGGGAAACACAATTCAGGATATACAGGTTTTGAAATCGATATAACAAAGGCTATTAAAGTTGGGAAAAATGTTATTGCTGTACGCTTGAATAATTTATGGGATTCTCGCATTGCCCCACGCTCCGGAGAGCATGTTTTTAGCGGTGGGATATATAGAGATGTAAAATTAGTTGTTACTAATCCTGTACATGTTACATGGTATGGTACTTTTGTAACTACTCCGGTTGTTTCTAAGGATTTGGCAAAACTTAATGTAAAAACTGAAGTTGTTAACGAAAAAGAGACAGAAGTTGTAGCCACTGTAACAACAACAATTTTAGATGCCAAAAGAAAAAAAATAACCGATTTTTTATCTACTAAAACCATCTCAGCAGGTCAAACCATTGTATTTGACCAGACTAGTAAACCAATAAAGAATCCTAAATTATGGAGTCCCAAAAATCCATACTTATATTCGGTAAAAACAGTAGTGTCAATTAATGGCAAAGAAGTAGATGATTATTTTTCACCATTAGGTATTCGTAGTATTAAGTTTACTGCTGATAAAGGTTTTTTTCTTAACGGAGAGCATTATTATTTTAAAGGAGCTAATGTGCATCAGGATCGTGCAGGTTGGGGTGATGCGGTTACAAATAATGCTTTTTTGAGAGATATAAAAATGATGAAAGAAGCGGGCTTTGATTTTATACGAGGTTCTCATTATCCGCATGATCCGGCTTTTGTAGAAGCATGTGATAAAGAGGGAATGCTGTTTTGGTCTGAAACTGCATTTTGGGGGTCGGGTGGAACTCGTACAGAAGGAGATTATGAGGGGAGTAATGCCTATCCAACTAATCCGGATGATTGGGAAGCATTTGATCAGAGCGTATTGGAACAAATGACGGATATGATTCGTATTCATCGCAATCATCCATCGGTGATTGTGTGGAGCACCAGTAATGAGCCTTTCTTTACAACTAAAGAAACATTAGATGCTACAAGAAAATTATTAAAAAAAGAAGTTGATTTAAGTCATACGTTAGATCCTACTCGTCCGGTGGCTATTGGAGGTTGTCAACGCGGTGAAATGGATAAGATAGGAGATATTGCAGGTTATAATGGAGACGGAGCTCGTTTATTTATTAATCCGGGTGTTGCTAGTGTCGTAAGTGAATATGGATCGACAGAAACAGCTCGTCCTGGGAAATACATACCAGGATGGGGGGATTTACCTTTAGGTGAAAATCAGGATAAAAGTCAAAAATATCCTTGGCACTATGAGTGGAGGAGTGGAGAGGCAATATGGTGTGGTTTTGATCATGGAAGTGTTGCAGGAAAGCGTTTTGGTTCTATGGGAATTGTTGATTATGCCCGTATACCTAAAAGATCTTATTATTGGTATCGAAACGAGTACAAAGGGATTCCAGCTCCTGCCGAAAGAGTTGCAGGTGAAGCTACTGCTATTAAATTAACTACAGATAAGGATGAAATTAATAATGATGGAACAGATGATGCCTATATATTGGTTAGTATTATAGGAAGTGATGGTAAAGAGTTAAGTAATTCTCCAATTGTAAAATTAACTATTGAATCTGGCCCGGGTGAATTTCCAACTGGCAGAAGTATAACTTTTGATTCTAAATCAGATATAGAAATTATTGACGGATTAGCTGCTACTGAATTTCGTTCATATTATGGAGGAGAAACGATTATTCGTGCATCTTCTCCTGGTTTAAAAGATGCAATTATTAAGATTAAAACAAAAGGATTACCTCAGTTTATAGAGGGCAAAAGTAATGTCGTTTTAAATCGTCCATATATTCGTTTTACCGGAACAGAGTCAAATATAAAAATTAGTAGTTTTGGATTAGATAATCCTACAAAAGCAAGTAATGAAATACAGGGTCATTCTTCGCGTTTAGCTGGAGACGGGAATCCAAATACTTTTTGGAAAGCAGAAAAAAGTAATTTAAACCATTGGTGGCAGGTTGACTTAGAACGAAATATTGATATTAAACAGTTGAAATTGAGTTTTCCGGAGGAAGCTAATTTTGGTTACAAAATTGAAACAATGGATACTGATAATAATTGGAAATTAATTAGTAATCAGTCACATACGAATTCGATAGCTAAAATTAGAGTTGAAAATATAAATCAAAAAATTTCAGGACGTTTTGTTAGAGTAACGTTTACGAAAATTCCAGCTGGAAAATCAGCTGAGTTAGCTGAATTTGAAGTTTTTGGTTTTATTTCGAAATAATATAGTTTAAAAATTATACAAAAAAACAGGCTGTTTCTAAATCGTGAAACAGCCTATTTTTTGCTTGTATTCAAACTCCTTTGGTACTCCTCAAATTTCAACTTCTCAAAAGATATAGTTTTGGTTAAAATGCAATATAATTTTAGAGTTTTTTGAAGTTGTTTTATTTAGTTTCTTCATTTAACGATTTATAAACTATATCTTCAATATAAAGTCCTTCGTAGAATCGGGCAAAATCAGCATATTGCATGTGTCGTTTATTAATGCCTTTTGGAGATATTTCAACACCGTTTATTTTTAATCCTTCAAATACAACGTTTTTAATATTTCTTTCTTCTGAATAGCCTTCAATGATTGAAATAGTAGCATTTTTTCCATTATAACTTACATTTTTAAATAATACATTTTCAATACCGCGACCAGGAGCTTTGGCGTATTTTTTATTGTAAGTAACTCTTAAATTGATCAATTGTCCTTGTTCAAAATCTTCTACACGAATATCTTCAAATATGATGTTGCGGGCTAAGTTTTCATCAGAAACATTTATGGACATACAGCCTTGATAATTAATTTGAGGCTCGTCATGATTTAAGATATCAATATTGTAAAATTTAATATTTTCAAGAACTTCAGCTTTCCCGGGTTCAGGATTTCCGTGGGTTCCAATTAGGATTGGGTGGGCAACATCGGCCCAAAGTGTTGCGTTTTGAACAGTAACATTTTTACAATCTCCATAAAAATTCCAACGATGTCCATATATTGCTATACAATCATCAGAGTTACGCATAAACACACCGTCAATTAATACAGTATTATTACAAAATAAATCGATGCCATCTCCCCAACCTTTAGAGCTGAAAGAACGGATATTTTTTATCGTTAAATTATTGGATTGACCACTCGATACAGTGTAATGATTTGGATTTAGAAAAATTAAATCTTCAATTTGCACTTGGTCAGAATAATTTACACCCACACCATCTTCTGCTTTATAAACAATACCACGTCCACAAATACGTACGTTTTTAACACTATCACAATGAATAGAGGCATTTAATATTGCACCGCCAGCTAAATAGACTGTTTTGCCGCTTGGAACATGCAGAACATTGTCTTTTACTTTGTGAAATCCAGGGCCAAAATAGATAACCGATTTATCTTTTGGATTGGGTTTATATGTTTCAGGATTATTAGTAAAAATGTGTAGATTGTGAAAAATATCTCCATTCACTTCAACAGAAAGATTTGTAGGTTTTGAAAGTGAAAAATGAAGTGTGTTTCCTTCTATTAAAGGTTCAAAACCATACGACAAAGGACGAATTCGTGCTGAATGTACTGTTCCTCGATTGTAAGTGATAGCAAATTCAACTGTGCCTTTAAAATCAAAATACACCATGGAACTTTTGGTCACATTATGCATGTCAACCAGAGCTTCGTATTCGTATAAATCCTGCCATTGTCCTCCAGCAGTTCTCACTTTAACCGTAAAATCATCATTGTGAGGAATACTATCTGAAGCTGGGAAAGTAATAAGTTGTTGTGCTATGCTAACTAATGGAAACAAAAAAATGATGAGAGGGATTATTTTTTTCATAATTAAGATTTTTAAGGAACTATATAAAAGTTTTGAATAATTGGTTTTGCTGTTTGTATTTTGGGTGCAATAGAGCGGCCATATTGCCAGGCTACTACAGTTATTTTTATTGGAAATTTACTTCGTTTAGGAATTTTTGTAAATACTAATTTAGCATTTTTTATAACTGCGGGTCCTTCTTGTACATAAAAATAAACTGGTAATTTACGGTCTGTGCTAGCATTAAGACTAATTTCCTTTGTGCCTGCTTTTTGATTTTGAATTGGCTCAAAAGTAATTTTTTGTTCTAGTCCTTCGGTGTTTTTCAAAGGGATACGCATGTTGAATTGCTGTACAGTACTCTTATAGTTTTTGTCTCCAGGGTGACTAGCCATTAGCCAGATGTCTCCAGTTCTTTTTTTGTTATTCAATCCCATTCTGTAGAATTGAACTCTAAATGTGGTATCATTTACTTTTTCAACGGGACCACATATTCTGCTAATAGTTGGTTTTCCTTTTGCATGTTCATTTGAAAATGAAGTTCTCATACTATCGGTAAAAACAGTCTTGAGATAAAAAGTAAGTCCATCATCTTCTGGTTTAAATTGACTGATGATTCTTGCATGTGATTTTGGATTGAAAGGCAATAATTTTCCCTTTTGGGTAAATCCCAGATATTGCTCTTTTTTTCCTCTGGATAATGCGTAAAATTTTTCGGTAGTATTAGCGATTTCTTTGTCAAAATACCAAAAGGCATCTTTTCTATCCCCTTGATATTTTCCAAATGGAGCAGCTTTGTAAGTTGGTTTTGTATCCTTTTTCCAACGTTCTTTGAGCCAACCTTCTTTTGGATTGATAGCTTTTAATGAGATAGGTTGATTCAATGAACCATTTTTAGGTAATCGATATTGAACAGCTTTTTTAATAAATAAATTAATATAGTCAATCAATTCTTCAGAAATATCAAAATGTCCATGCCCGGCATCACATAAAAAGGAGATGGCAGCATCAGGATGAGCTTGTTTATAATCCAGTGCAGGTTGTACTCTGTCTTCCCACCATTCGTATTCACCTTCTACCATTAATCCCGGAATTCCGTCTATATTTTTATTACCCCAATCGATATTTTTTCCACCGTATCCAGTAAGCGTGGTTTGGGGAGCATCACCATGTATTGAAAGAATAGCTAAAGTTTTGGAAGGATTTGCTGCTGCAAAATTCCATGGAAAAGTAGCGTAGGCAGAATGTCCAATAGGAATAATAGGGGCAAATTCTAATTCTGAATATCCCGAAACATTGGCCAAATCAGTCATGATACTTTCCGTAGTTGTAGCAGCTCCATTATGAAAATCAAAGCTCATATTGAATCCGGGACTAACCCAAACAATCGCTATATCTAGTTTGCCCATTTCTTTTCTGAATTGCGAATGATTGAATATGGTTTCTTCGGTCATATTATGCTGTCCCAAAACAACAGCGCGTACTTTATTACAGTTTTCTGGTATCCATAAAAATGCTCTTGGATGATCTTTGGTTTCACTTGAAATAACTGAATTTATAGGAGCAGACCATTGATACTGAGCATTGGCACAAAAGTCTATGAGTAAGAATACTAAAAATTTTAGCCAGTATGAACTTTTGAATGGGATTTTCATTATTAGAATAAAATAATTTGATTTTTATAATGAGTAAATAAATCAAAAATAATTTTTAGTTGAGAAATAACCATTCTGAACTGTTTGTTAATTTTTTAAATGAAGTGGCTGTTAAGGATTAACGGCACTATTTTAACAAACAGTTCGGGACAGTGTTTTGTTGAAGTTAGCCTACTTTTGGTTACTAACAGATTTAAAATAAACTAAAAATAATTAATAATGTCAAACAACTTATTTGATTTAACAGGTAAAACTGCATTAGTAACTGGAGGTGTTCATGGTTTAGGAATGGCGATGGCAAAAGGATTAGGTCATTCAGGCGCTAAAATTGTTGTAAACGATCTTAATTCGCAAGAAGCGGTAGATAATGCGGTTGCAGAATACAAATCAGAAGGATTAGAAGCTTATGGTTACCTTTTTGATGTAACAGATGAAGAAGCAGTAATTGCAGCTATCAAAAAGATTGAAGCAGAAGTAGGACCAATCGATATTTTAATTAATAATGCGGGTATTATCAAAAGAATGCCAATGATTGAAATGGAAGTAAAGGATTTTGCTGCAGTTATCAATGTGGATTTAATCAGTCCGTTTATCGTTTCTAAAAATGTAGTTAAAGGAATGATTGAGCGTGGTGGAGGAAAGATTATCAATATTTGTTCAATGATGAGCGAATTGGGTCGTGATTCAGTTAGTGCTTATGCTGCTGCCAAGGGTGGTTTGAAAATGCTTACCAAAAACATGGCTACAGAATGGGCAAGATTCAATATTCAGACAAATGGAATTGGACCAGGTTATTTTGCAACCAGTCAAACAGCTCCAATTAGGGTAAATGGGCATCCATTTAACGATTTCATTATTGGTAGAACACCGGCAGGTCGTTGGGGAGACCCGGACGATTTAAGAGGTGCTGCAGTTTTCTTAAGTTCAAAAGCCAGTGATTTTGTAAACGGTCAGATTGTTTATGTAGACGGAGGGATCCTTGCTACAATCGGAAAACCTTCTAATGAGGATTAGTTTATGTTAAAAAAATATTTTAATAAAAGTGTCTTAGATATAATTTTTGAGTTTAAGATGCTTTTATTGTAAAAATAAAAAAAGCCTCTACATTGCTGTAAAGGCTTCAAATAAAAGCTTCTCCGCCGCGGCGGACTCGAATGCAGTCGAATTGTTTTAAAATAAAAAAGCCTCTACATTGTTGTAGAGGCTTCAAATAAAAGCTCCCCCGATGGGCTGGTGGGCGTCTGCCGGTTGGGCGACGAGTTCCTGTTATTCGGCCGCACCACGATGGAGCCGTGGCAGCCGACAGGTGACAGCGAGACGCCGTTCATCCGCGCTGGCGGGCGTA
>JALRGZ010000129.1 GCA_023253295.1 Flavobacterium sp. | reverse complement strand
GGCCGTTTATGCTTCGATAAAACAAGCTTTTCTGGATTCTAAAAACAGAGTAAGTGGCAATATTGGATTAGTGACTATGCCTGAAAATTCGTTGGTAGAAATCGATTCGATGACCGATTGGAAAATTGTGGAAGAATTGTTGGCCAGCCGTTTGAAAAAAGCGAAGCAACACCAACGTATCGATTATTTGGTGTTAGATGTTGATGGGGTATTTACTAACGGACAGGTTTTTTATTCGGCGGAAGGGGAATTAGCCAAAGCCTTTGATATGCGCGATGGAATGGGATTGGAAATTCTTCGTCAGTATCAGGTGGAAGTGGTAGTGATTACTTCTGAGAATTCACCCTTAGTGGCACAACGCATGAAAAAACTCCAAATTGAAAATACATTTTTAGGGGTAAAGGATAAGTATGCTTTTTTGCAACATTTTGCTAAGACCAGAAATACTAGTTTTAACGCTTTTGCCTACATAGGTGATGATGTGAATGATTTAGCGAATATATGTTCGGTAGCTTGGTCTTTTGCACCAGCAAATGCTACTGAAAAAATAAAACAACATGCAGATTATTTGTTGACAAAAGCTTCCGCTGAAGGAGCGATAAGAGAGGCTTGTGAGTGGATTATGAAATATAATGACAGATATTGATGCCGCAATTGTCACCCTGATCCTATCTATGATTTGCAAATTTGAAATTCCATTATTGTCAGACTGAGACTGTCGAAGTCCTATAAAAATGAAATTTTGCAATTGTGATCTTGAGCTTAGCCTGCCCTGAGTTTATCGAAGGGTTGAAGGGCAAATGTTCACGTAAAAGTCTTCAACAAGCTTAGACTGACAGTTGAATAAATTGATAATAAATATTGTTTTGGAATAATAATTAAGGAAATTTAATTTTATTGTGTTTTACAAAAAGAAACAAAATGACCAACTATAAAAAACCATACGTAATAGCCGAAATAGGTTGCAATCATAAAGGTGAAATGGAAATTGCCAAAGAACTCATCAAAATTGCAAAAATATTTTGCAATGCCGATGCGGTAAAATTCCAAAAAAGAAACAACAAAGAATTATTGACGGAGGCGCAATACAATGCACCGCACCCTAATAGCTCCAATGCCTATGGGGAAACCTACGGGGCACATAGAGAATATTTGGAATTTGATGTAAACCAACACGCCGAATTAAAAAACTACTGTGAATCGGTTGGTATTACCTATTCAACTTCAGTTTGGGATACCACCTCTGCCAAAGAAATAGCTTCCCTAAATCCTGATTTTATTAAAATTCCATCTGCTTGTAATAATAATTATAAGATGCTGACTTGGTTGTGCGAAAATTATCAAGGAGAGATTCACATTTCTACAGGAATGACTACCAAAGACGAAACCGAAGAACTAGTGGATTTCTTTATTGAAAAAGGACGTAATCAGGATTTGGTGTTATACAATTGTACATCAGGATATCCGGTACCATTTGAAGATGTGTGTTTGTTGGATATTAATTTGTTGAAAGCTAAATATGGAGATAAAGTCAAGCATATTGGTTTTTCAGGGCATCATTTAGGGATTGCAGTGGATGTTGCTGCCTATACTTTAGGAGCCAATATTATCGAAAGACATTATACCCTGGATCGTACCTGGAAAGGAACCGATCATGCCGCTTCATTAGAACCGATGGGCTTGCGTAAATTAAGTCGTGATTTAAATGCGGTTCATTCGGCATTGACATTTAAAAGCAGTGATATTTTACCAATTGAAGCAGAGCAACGAGAGAAGTTAAAAAATAAGAAAGGTTGATTTTTTGAAGTTGTTTAGAAAATGTGTTGTGACCTCGCTTAGCCTGTCAGTAAGCTAAGTTGAAAGATAACGGCTGTCACCTCGAGCGAAGTCGAGAGGCAGGTTTAATGAAATGAATAGTTTTGTTATGAAATTCTATTATGTTTATATTTTAAAATGTTCGGATGATTCATTTTATGTTGGAATTACTTCTGATATTGAAAGAAGATTAATGGAACATAATAGCGGGAAATATCCTGAAGCTTATACACATTCTAGAAGACCTGTTGAATTAGGTTTTTATCAAGAATTTACCGAACCAAATCAGGCAATTGAATTTGAGAAAAAAATAAAGAAATGGAGCAGGTTGAAGAAACTAGCATTAATAAATGAGAATTATAATGAATTACAAAGATTATCTCAATGTAGAAATTCAAGCCATCATAAATTTAGAGATAGAAAAAAAGGTTGAGATTTGAAAGGGTCTCGACTTAAGCCTGTCTTGAGCTATTGTCGAAAGACTCGACCTGACAAGTTGCAATATTAGTTCTGTTTTCTGTCACCTCGAGCGTAGTCGAGAGGGAGCGTAGTCGAGAGGGAGAGATAAGGGATACTTAAAGTGTATTTGTTTTAAAAAAGGGTTTCGACTCTGCTCGACCTGATACTTATAAGTTCAAGTTGGCATTCGACTCCCGATACTTCGGGACAGACTGATATTTAAAAATCTAATTCCACTATTGTCACCCTGAGCCTGTCCAAGAGGCAAAGTTTATAATAATTGAGTTTAAAATTGTCAGACTGAGCCTGTCGAAGTCTCTTTTAAAAATTAAAGCAAATGAAGACCTATTTTGTTTATATTTTAAAATGTTCAGATGATTCTTTTTATACGGGGATTACAAATAATCTGGATAGAAGAATATATGAACATAATATAGGAATTGATATAGTAGCTTTCACTTTTAAGAGAAGACCAGTTGAATTAGTTTGGTTTGAAATGTTTACAGAACCTACTCAGGCTATTATGATTGAAAAGAAAATTAAAGGTTGGAGTAGAAGAAAAAAACAAGCATTAATTGATGAGAATTGGGATAAATTAATTGAGTATTCGAAGAATTATACACAATACGGAAAAAATGATGGGTCTTCGACAAGCTCAGATTGACAGCAGAGGTTTTAAGGAAAGAATAATTCCACTATTGTCACCCTGAGCCTGTCGAAGGGCTTTATTGGTAATTTTATAAAATTTAGTGTTGTTAAGTTTTATTCTAACCTTACTTAAGTTGTCACCCTGAGCCTGTCGAAGGGCTTTATTGGTGATTTTATAAATTTAGTGTTGTTAATTTTATTCTAATTTTACTTAAGTTGTCACCCTGAGCCTGTCGAAGGGCTGAAAGGTCGAAGGCCTAATGTTCAGGCAAAAGTATTTGATAAGTTCCGACTGGTACATCGCAATTGAATATAAATTTTTATCAGAAAAAAATAAAAAATAGTAGGTTTGTACTCATAAAACTAATCAATGAACAATAAAAAAATCCTTGTTTTTTTTCCGGATGGAGTAGGACTTCGCAATTTTGCCTTTACCAAGTTCAAGGAAATAGGTGAAGAAAGAGGAAACCAAATTATATATTGGAACAATACTGTTTTTCCGTTGCAGAAAGAATTAGCTTATGAAGAAGTAAAAATCAAGACTCAAAAGATTCACCCTTTAACGTCTTTTTATTGTCGCGTTAGAAAACACATCGAATTGAATGTAGCGACTAAGAAGTTCAACGATGGCGTTTATCAAACTTATAAATTTCCCTTTAATTACAACGGATTAAAGAATACTTTGATGACACTTTTTATCAAAGTACTTATTGGTTTGAATTCTTCTGAAAAAGGGATAGTACGAATTCGAAAAAGAATCAATACTTTGGAGCGTGCTACAGCAAAGTATCAGTATTGCAAGAAGCAATTGGAGGAAATCAAACCTGATTTGGTCTTTTGTACTACCCAGCGAGCCACTCAATCCATAGGGGCTTTATTAGCAGCTCAGGATTTAGGAATTCCGACTCTTACATTTGTATATTCCTGGGATAATGTGCCTAAGGCAATGCAACTGGTGGAAACCGATTATTATTGTGTATGGAGTGATTTGATGAAAAGGGAAATGTTACAATATTACCCTTTTGTCAAAGAAAACCAATTAATAGTGACGGGAACACCCCAATTTGAACCACATTACGATACTGCTTTAGCGCAAAGTAGAGAAGCATTTTTTGCCGAATATCAATTGGATATCCAAAAAAAATACATCTGTTTTTCAGGAGATGATGAAACCACTTCTCCCTTAGACCAATATTATTTAGAAGATTTGGCTAATGCTGTTTGTGCCTTAAATGCTGAAGGGTATAATTTGGGGATTATCTATCGAAAATGTCCGGTGGATACTACATCCAGATACAATGCAGTGATTGAGGCAAATAAGGATATCATTGCAGTTATAGATCCATTATGGAAGGCTTTAGGGAAAAATTGGAACGAAGTATTCCCTGCCAAGGCCGATTTGCAGTTATTACATAATGTTTGTGCACATTCTGAATTAGTAACCAACGTTTGTTCTTCCACAGTTTTTGATTTTGTAGCTCATAATAAACCGTGCATTTATTATAACTACGAGCAACCCCAATTGAAAAAAGGCATTCGCGATATTGGTCAGAATTATAAATACGTCCATTTTAGATCGATGCCAAGTCAGCAAGCAGCTATTTTTTGTACCGATAAAAAGCAATTAGCTAATCAAATTGAAGCTATTCTAAAAGGAGAATTATCAAATGTTTCTGAAGGGAAAAAATGGTATGCCATTGTAGCGGGTGAAACCCCAACTCAAGCTTCTGAAAAAATTTGGGATGCTATAGAGGGTATTGTAAATTAAGTTTAACAGAACAACATCATTAGCAAAATCATATTTCATTTTTAAGAAAGTCAACATCCTGTCCAATAAAAATCCTGTTTAATACTCTTCTGTAAAGTGGAAAGAATAAAAGGATACAATAAATAAATGAGAAGCTTTAGTGAAAACTAATCTTGAATTTTCTGCAATCATATTCCCCTCTTAAGAGGGGTAGGGGTGTGTAAAATGGAGAAAATAATCGCTCTGTTTTTTCATACCCTTAAGTCAGGAGGTAAAGAAAAATATTTTTAATAAAAAGCTCGTTGTTTTCGGCATAAGAAGCTGGCAGGCGGGTGTCAATCCTGTGCAATTGCCTTAAGAACGAAAAGCTGTTTGAGCCCGAATCCTTTCGGGGGAGTTCTTTTCTTTCAGGCAATAAACAGTAGATTGACCGCCGAAGCTTCCTGCCGTGCCTTTTGGTACTTTGTGGCGAGACAAAGTACAAACGTCGCGTTCTTTCCCGCGCATACGCGGCCAATCCTCCCGAACAGAAGGACAAGACGAACTCTCTCTACACGAGCGTTGAGGCAAACGCTGCCACACAACGCGAGCGGTTCATCGTACCCACTGCGAG
>JALRGZ010000093.1 GCA_023253295.1 Flavobacterium sp. | reverse complement strand
TAGAAGTTCAAAGTACTTAAATAATTTTGGTTTCTACAATTGATTCTCTTTTTTCGGTTGCTTCTTTATTAGCCTTTTTTCTCCAATAATTAGCTAATAAAGAACCCGAAACATTCATCCAGGGGCTAAATACTGCTGAAGCCAAGCCAAGAGTAGCTAATTTTCCCATCGAACCTGCCAGTCCTGAAGCCATACCTCCGTTTTGCAAGCCTACTTCGAAAGCGATGGTACGACTGCTGCTTTTGTCTAAACCACAGATACGACTCAGATAATAACCAAAAAAATAACCGGCACTATTGTGTAAGATGGCAACTAAGAAAAGAATGAAACCTATCTGGATTAAATTGTCTCTACCAGCGGCAGTAGTTACCAAAGTAAAATAGATAATCCCAAACATGGAAAAATAAGGCATCAGACTATCAATTTTAGAATAGGATTTGTAGGCTAAATGGTAAAGTTTTCCAACGATAAAAGCTCCTGCTATAAAAGCAGAAATTTCGATTAAAATGGCAGTGGTACTTTCTCTTACATAACTAAATGACGAATTGAAGAAGAATAAGATAGCTAACCAAATAACAGAAAGTATGCTTAGGTAATTGATTCTTTTTCGGGCAGTTGGTCCATAATTTTTGAGGATATCATGAATCATAGCTGCTGATAAAGGAACCAAAACAATCTTGATGATTTCCATCATCATGTTGAAGAATTTAACTTCCACCATAGTACCTGCAAAAAGTTTCATTAAAAAAGGCGTCATAATTGGAGCTGCCAAGGTAGAAATAGCCGTAACCGTAACCGATAAGACCAAATTCCCTTTAGCAATATAAGTCATTACATTCGATGCCAATCCGCTACTGCAAGAACCAATTAAGATAATCCCTGCTGCAATTTCCGGTTCAAAATGAAAGCTTTTTGCTAAAATAAAACCTGTAACAGGCATAATTGTAAAATGTCCTAAAAGCCCAATGAGGACTCCTCTTCCTGATTTACGAATACCTGTAAAATCTTCGATGCTCATTTGAGTTCCCATGCCAAACATCACCAGTTGAATAATGATGAGAATAAGCCATTTGTTGCGTAAATCAATACTTCCTAAATGCAAAAAAGTTTGCGGATAAATCAATCCGGCACAAACTGCGGTCAGAATCCATAAAGTGTATTGATAACCACTCAAAAGTTTGCTGTGTCCAATACTAATCGACAGACTGGAAAAAGCAGTTATTAAACTGACTTTCCACAAGGCGTCAATTTGTGAAAACCAACCAATTGCAGCAAGAATGAATAGGATGGGGCTACCCCAAAGCAATAATTTACGCATAGGAAATTTTTTAGAAGTATACTTCGGCTAATTTTTTCATGGCAATAGCAGGACTGGCTAAAATTGGAACTACTTTTTCAGCATCACTTAAACCATCCACTACACGTGCCATAGAAGCTTGAGCCAATACAATTACGCCTACTTCCTGCATTAATTCTTTTAGTGCTTTGGATACCATTTCGTCGTGTTGGGCAGCATCACCACTCATTAGGGCTTCGAAAGCACCTTCACATAATTTGGATGTAATAGTTACCTCTTTTCCTGCTGCAATGGCTCTTCTTCTCACCAAATCACTTGTTGGTTCCAAGGTTGTTGGTAAAGTAGCAATCACACCAATTTTGTTGCTTATTAGAACTGCTTCATCCGCCATAGCCTGATCAACTCTTACAACAGGAACAGTACTCAGAGTAGCTGCCGTTTCAATAGCTATCCCAATCGAAGAACAGGTTACTAAAATTACATCGGCGCCGGCTTCTTCGGCTGCTTTTATGTGATTCACGACACGAGCTGCCGTATTAGGCATTAATTTTCCTTTTTTGATGACATCTTTGATCAAACTGTCATCTACAATATTAAAAGTTTCTACATCATTTAAATATTCCGAACTTAGTTGTTGGAATAAAGGAACTAATGTTGCTGAAGTATGTACGAATCCTAATGTTTTTGCTTTCATGTATGTTTTTTTATTTTGAATATTATAATTTTTCTCCTTTTTGAACTTTGATAAAATAATCCACTGTTCCTACCTGACCTCCTTTAAAATTGAGTTCTAATCCGTTAACTTTTTCGTCCTCGGAAATGGCTTTGCAAAGCGGCGCTCCGGGTGCCAGTGGCGCAATCATTTCCAAAGCGAAAATCTCCAATTCAGAAGCTGCATAACTCGAAGTATCGCCTCCGGCAAAAAGAATACGTTGGATTTTGATGTATTGTAATACTTCTTTAATGATTTGTCCTAAAACACGTCCGTAGATTTTACTGCTTTGTTTTTGAATTTCTTTACTAGTAAGCCCGCTATGTTTTAAATAAGCTTCGGTTTCCGCCACTCTTGGGTCGTGATTACCAATGCTGGTATGTAAAACAACACTTTTATTGTTTTTAATCTGGCTAATGATTTCCTTGGCAACGCTGGAAATACTTTCTTCCTGATGGTCGTGGTGCATTACCTTAGATTCCAAAGCAATACTTTCAAAACCATTGGCGATAGCATATTCGATTTGACCAGCCGTAACAGGCGAACAACTTCCTGATACCACCAATAACGGACTGGCTTCTCCGGGATGCTTGAATTCGAATTTGTTCTTGATGCTATTGTCTTCTTTCCAAGCCAGTCCAAGTGCCATTTCGATTCCCGAAGAACCAACTGTAAAAAGTGTTTTCTCTTTTCCTTTTTGATGAAAAACAGTTCCAATGGTTTTTAAATGCTCCTGATTCAAGCCATCCAGAAATACAATTTCAGCATTTTCTTTCGAATGAATTTCGTTTAAAACAGCTTCCGAACCTTTTTCGATAGTAGTAATATTGATTAAATCAATGCTTTTTTCGGTTTGTTGAGCCAAATGTAATCTTAAATCAGCTTCATGGGCAGGAGTCACCGGATGCGTGCTCATGGATGGGTGTCGGTCAATGCGATGGATTTCTCCATTTCCGGTGGTGCCCATTTTGGCAAATAAATTTCCAAAAACACAATACCTTCCTAAATGCGGTGCTGCAGGGGAGATAAAGGTGGTTTTTTGATTAAAAACTTCCGAACCAATTTCAATTGCTTTTCCAATGTTGCCCACATGAGGCGCTGAGTCGAAAGTGGAGCAGACTTTGTAATGCACCTGTTCGGCATTGAAATCTCTTAAGGTTTCGAATGCAGGGTATAATTCTTCTTCCATTTCAACAGGAGACATCGAACGGCTTTTTCCGGCCAGACCAATAGCCTGGACGCCCGGAAAAAGTTCCAGGTCTTTATGAAGAGGAGGTCTAAGAAACAGAACTGTTTTAATCCCTGCTAAAGTCAGAAATTCTAAGGCATCGGTGGAGCCTGTAAAATCATCTCCATAATATGCCAATAATAAGGGATGCTCTCGTTTCATTATTTTGCGAATTTTTTTACTGATGCTGCAAATTCAGGATATAGCAAAGCCGCTTCATCAACAGATAATCCGTCAACTGCTGCTTTCCAGGCCTGTTGTAAGGCATTTACGCCTGCAGTTGCGCCCATAGGATGCGCTAAAATTCCACCACCTGCCATATATAATAAGTCGGTGGTTTGGGTTCTTCTGTAAGTTTCAAAAGCTTGACCACCCCATTGTCCTGAAGAAACAACCGGTAAAGGATTGTTGCCACAAACAAAAGGTTTTAAGCAGGATTGTATTGATTTTACAACAGAATCATCGGATTCCCAGAATTTATTCTGGATTCCGTTTACGTGCATTTGGTCCACACCTGCCAAGCGCCATATTTTTTGATAAGCAGGAAATTCAATTCCTAACAGTGGATGGCGGTTTAACATTCCCCAGCCGTTGCGATGTCCGTGGATAACCAAATCACCTTGGTCACAAATTTTCTTAGTTCCACTCAAACCTACGCTGTTAATGCTAATCATGGCGCAGGTTCCTTCGTGTTTTTTGATCAAATCGTATTTTCTTTGCATCGCATCAATCTCGTCACTGATGTTAAATGCATACATAACTTTCTTGCCTGTTTTCTGAGCGTGATTGTTAATTACCTTCATGATAACGTTTACACGGTCGTCAAAAAGAGAGTTCGCAGTAGATCCCATCAATTCATCATCCTTGATAAAGTCGATACCCGCTTCGATTAAAGTTTGTACTAAAGCTGCTGTTTCTTCCGGACTCATCCCAACGCTTGGTTTGATAATCGTACCAATCATCGGTCTTTCGCCCACGCCGCAGGAAGCTTTAGAGCCCTGAATACCAAAACGAGGGCCTTTGAAATGATTTTTGAAAGATTCCGGCACTTCAAAATCCATCAGTTTCAATCCTGTAAACTGACTGATTTCGTATAGATTTCCCTGTAAAGTACTGATTAATAAAGGTAGATTGTATCCGAAATTTTCGATTGACCAACTCACCTGAACTTTGGCTCTTTGGTATTTTTTACCCGGAATACTATTTCCCGGAATCGAAGGTTCGTCTACAATATCCAGTTTTTCAATATGTTCTACTCGGGCAGCAAAACGTTGTTTGAGTTCGGCGGTTTCTCCGGGAACCGATACAAAAGTTCCAGAAGACTGTTCGCCTGCCAAAACCGCTGCCGCCTGTTCTACTTCATAAGGGGTTTCAGTGTAATATTCTGCAAAAATTCTTTCCATTTCTTTAATTCCTACTAGGTTATTGTTTTTGAGTGTACTTGTAAATGTAATACTTAAAATTACAAAAGCAAATGAATTAAATGATTCCAAAAAACAAATAAATTTTAAAATATTTGAAATGAATAAAAGCAAAAAACAACTCTTCGAGGAGTTGTTTTTTAGTGAGCAGCAGCAAACGATACGATTTGTTTTCTCCTGAAAGTAGGTACTCGTTGCGAACTAGAACCAGAAAGTAGCTTTCGCAACTTGGCAATAAATAATTAATTAGCCTTTAAAATCTCTTCTAACTTGTCAATAACTCTAAAAGAATAGCTATAAAATTCGCTTTCTTTCCATAGTCCCGTGATTTCCATATATGCTTTGTTATTGTCGTAATTTACATCTTTTCTGTCCAATATTACTTGATAAAGTACGTCATGTCTTTTCACGATTCTAATGAAACTATTTATAATTTCAGCGACACGTTTTTCATTCTCTCTGACTTTTGTTTGATATTTTAAAACATGAATATTTTTTCTCCATTTTTCCATAAATTCTTCTTGCAAATCATAAAGTTCATTATATATTTCTTCCCAATTTTCTTCTTCCATAATTTATGTTTAACGATGTTTTTCAATGCGATCTTGTGGCTATTTTTGGTAACGTTAAGCCAGCTAAAAGAAGTGTCTTCTTGTAGTGGCTTTTCAAATATAAAATAATTTTTACAAAATTATCTGTTGAAGGGAGTAAAGTATCAAGGCATTTTTTTTAGCTGGCAGTCGTATGTAGTTACTATTTCTAGCCTAATTGCTGCAATTAATGAAGCGCCCCCCCCCAAAAAAAAACCTCCTTTAAAAAGATAAAAGAGGTTGCTTTATAATTAACTATTTTAATATTACTTCACTTCCAAAGTAATTTTTCCGGATGAAATACCTTTTGCTTTGGCTTCAAAAGTTAGTTTGCCTGCTTTTTCTCCTGCTTGTACAATGGCAGTTAGTTGTCCGTTGAAAAGATGCATTTTAGGCAAATGGAAAAGATCCAGACAGGTAGGGTCTCCATTTGCGGAAGCCTTATAATTTCCTGCTCCGCCAGCGCTGAAATTCACTAAGCTCTGGTCGTTAGGACATAAATTACCGTCTTTATCCACCATTCTTACGGTGATGTAAACTAAATCACTACCATCTGCCTGCATTTCTGTTCGATCCGGAACCAATTCGATATGATGAGCTTTTCCTGCGGTTCGAATGATTTTTTCTGCTTTTTTATTTCCATTGGCATCATAAGCAACCACTTTTACTTCGCCCGGTTCGTATTTTACATCCATCCACATCAATCGGTAACGATGTTGAGGTGTAGCATCGTTTTTAGTTTGCTTGCCATAACTTTTACCATTGACAAATAATTCGGCTGTTGGATAATTAGTATAAGCAAAAACAGGAACAATTTGACCTTCTTTGCCTTCCCAGTTCCAGTGTGGTAAAATATGTAAAGTCTCAGCATTTTTATTCCAAATACTACGATATAAATAGTAGCGGTCTTTAGGAATACTGGCTAAATCAATAATTCCGAACATCGAACTATGGTTCGGCCATGAATTGATACTATACGGACTTGGTTCGCCCAGATAATCAAAACCTGTCCATACAAATTGTCCTAAAGTCCAGTTTTTATAATCTGCCATTGCAAAATCTTCGTCAGGCAGATTCGACCAACTGCAATATTCAAAATCATAAGATGAGGACTGATGATTTGGATAGATGGCATCTGCTTTTTTAACTACAGGAAATTGATAAATTCCACGCGAACTTACCGTAGAGGTCGTTTCGGAACCTAAAACTAAGTTTTGAGATAATTTGCTGTAAGCTTCTTCATAGCGATTCACACGGTAGTTGAAACCCGGAATGTCAATCATGTTTGCAAATCCATTTTCCAATACACAGGAAACCTGATCCATACCGCAAGTAACTAAACGACTTGGGTCTTCGCGGTGGCAAATATCCTGTAAAAACTTAGCCACTTTGTAACCGTCAGGGCTGCATTGGGTAGGTACTTCGTTTCCAATACTCCACAGCACTACCGATGCATTATTGCGGTATTGATGTAACATATTAATCATGTCTTTTTCTGCCCATTCCTGAAAGAAACGGTGGTAGCCATTTTTACATTTGGCTTTGTTCCATTCGTCAAAAGGTTCCAGCATCATCATAAAGCCCATTTCATCACATAAAGCGACTAATTCAGGTGCCGGCATGTTATGGGAAGTACGAATGGCATCACAACCCATATCTTTTAATAGTGTTAATTGCCTACGCAATGCAGCCACATTGATAGCAGCACCTAAAGGACCAAGATCATGGTGGTTGCACACCCCTTGAAATTTGCGAAGTTGTCCGTTAAGGAAAAAGCCTTTTTCGGCAATGAATTTAATATCTCGAATTCCAAAACGGGTCGTATAAGTATCTACTAATTGATTTTTCGAATAAATTTTTGAAACCGCTTTATACAAAATTGGAGTTTCAGGCGACCATAAAGCAGGATTGTTGACAATAAAATTTTGCACAAATGGCTCACCTTGATTCAGTTTGCGGGTATCATTTTTTACAGCAACGGCTTTTCCATTTTTATCCAAGATAGTAGTTTCGATTCTAACTTCGGTTTTGTTAGGAACATTTTCTAATTTAGTTTCTAAGCGAACAGAGGCGTAATCTTTAGCAACATAAGGTGTGGTTAAATAGGTTCCCCAAACCGGAACGTGAATAGGATTGGTAATTACCAAATGTACATTGCGGTACAATCCCGCACCGGGATACCAACGGGAAGATTGTTCTTTATTTTCTAAACGAACGGAAAGCAGGTTGTTTTGACCGTCAGGGTTTACTAAATCGGTTACATCTACATGAAAAGAATTGTATCCATAAGGCCAAAAGATGGCTTCTTTACCATTAACTGAAACATGCGCTTCACTCATGGCTCCATCAAAAATCAAGCTGATACGTTGTCCTTTTTGGTAATTAGGTACGTTAAAAGTAGTGCGATACCAGCCCACACCCATATAGGGTAAACCACCGGTTCTTCCGGTTTGTCTTTTGGCTTCTTTTTCTAAATTTTGCGTAATAGCTACTTTTTGAACATCATTATTTTCATCAAAAGGACCGTAGATAGCCCAATCGTGTGGGATAGTAACTGTTTGCCATTTTTTATCATTGAAAGTAATTTTATTTGCCTCTTTGAAATCACCTTTGGAGAATTTCCAGTTTTTGTTTAATAAAATGGATTTTCTATTCTCTTGTGCATGAGTGAAATAAATACAGCTAAGGCTGAATAAGAACAGAAAAAATACTTTTTTGTTAATCATTTTGGCGCGTTAAATGTTTTTTTAAGGATTGCAAAATAGAAAAACAATCTAGTTTGAGTATCCTGCTTGTAATCATTTATTTTCTTTTGTAAAAAATATAATCGGAATTAAGAGGTTCGATACCATTGGCTTTTAAATCACTGGCAATCTGGGCACGGTGATAGGTCGAATGATTCATCACATGAAAAAGTATATCCTGAACCGAATTAGAGAATGCAATTCCTTTTGAGTTGGTGTATTCAATAGTTCTGTCTAATGGAATTGTCTCTAAAATGTGCAAACTAAGATTATGATTGATTTCATTGATTTTTTTCAAATGATCCAATGGTCGGATTTCCCAAACCCCCACTGCAGATTTTGTTTCTAGAATTCTGTTATTCCAGATTTCCTGAGCATTCATCAGATGGTTGAGTAATAGAATGGATTTTTCAGGAAGTAATTGTTTTTGATTTTCGAATAAGTCAATAAGTTGGTTATTGCAATGGTAATTGTATTCGAAAGTGTCTTTGAAAAAAAAACGGGTTTCCATAGGTTAAATTTTAATTCGATAAATTTCTTTTAAAGGTATAAAATTAGCATTGAAAATAGCTGGAATTTGATGCTAACAGTTATTTAAATTGGAATAGGGATTTAAAAAAAGTACCTTTGCCACTCTTAAAAAAACGTAAAAACACTCTTTTAGTAGTTGTAAACAAAGAGTATTTCCTTTTTAGAACCCTAAACACAAAGAATGAAACAGTATTTTAATCTATTTGATTTTTCACAAAAAGTAAATTATAAAACCGAAATTTTAGCTGGTTTAACTGTGGCAATGACCATGATTCCGGAATCGCTTTCTTTTGCTATTTTGGCTGGTTTTCCACCATTGGTTGGATTGTATGCCGCTTTTATCATGGGATTAGTAACTGCAATTTTTGGTGGCCGTCCGGGATTGGTATCGGGTGGAGCAGGAGCAACAGTAATTGTATTGATCGCTTTAATGAAATCACATGGGCTGGATTATGTTTTTGCGGCTGTTGCTATGGCGGGAATCATTCAGATTTTAATCGGAGTTTTTCGATTAGGAAA
>JALRGZ010000056.1 GCA_023253295.1 Flavobacterium sp. | reverse complement strand
TGAGTACTGCTGCAAAAATAAAAGTGTAGAGCTCTTTGAGATTTTTTCTCTTGGTGTAAAAATGTAGTCGGGCCAAAATGAAAATCAAAACAGCAAGCAACATCCAGCCGTCACCAAAAAAAGTAATGCATTTAAAGATTTCGAAAAGTTCAGGGTATTCAAAAAGATTGTATTTCATTTCGATAAATCCTTTTGGCAAAAGAACTAAAGGCGCCAGAAAAAGGATTACTATTGCAAAATGCCGGTAAAGATTGTTTAACTTTTTAGAATTCATGGACTGCTGATTTTAAGCTGTTTTTTTTAAAACGAATCTTTGTTTTGAGCAAACATTTTAAAAAAGCTAAAGTAGTTTCGATTTTAAAAAAGCCTATTATTGAAATCTTAAGTTATTGCTATCTAATTATTAAGGCTTTTTTTGATAATGTGCTGAGAATCTGATTTTAAACGCTTTCTATGCTAATATCCTATAATAGTTAGAGAAAATATTATATGAAATCGTTGTAGTTTTCAAATAATTTTGTCTAATCATTAATTTTATGTACGATATGATTATTGATAAAGAGAAACTCATTATAAAATCCCATCTTTAATAAATGAAAAATTTACCTTTATTAGACATTGCTATAATTGTGATCTATCTGATTACAATGGTTGGCGTGGGAATTTATTTCTCCAGAAAAAACAAGAGTTCAGAACAATATACTAAGGCTTCGGGAGCCATTCCCGGATGGGCTATAGGTTTGTCCTTGTATGCTACTTTTTTAAGCAGTAATACTTTTTTAGGCGTGCCCGGAAAAGCCTTTGGTGGTAACTGGAATGCTTTTGTATTTAGTTTGTCCATGCCTTTTGCAGCTATTATTGCTTACAAATTGTTTATTCCTTTTTACCGAAATGTACAGGAAGTTTCGGCCTATTCGCATCTGGAAAAACGTTTTGGTTTATGGGCAAGAACCTATGCGGTAGTCTGTTTTATCTTCACACAATTAGCCCGAATGGGTTCTATTTTCTTCGGAATTGCGTTGAGTTTACAGGCATTAACCGGTTATGACATGCAATCGATTATGATTGTGGTGGGAATTTGTATTGTAGTGTATACGGTTTTAGGAGGAATCGAAGCGGTGATTTGGACGGAAGTGATTCAGGCTATTTTGCTCACTTTTGGAGCCTTACTAATTCTTTTTACGATTATCAATAAAATGCCGGGCGGAGTTAGTGATATCATAGCAATTGGTAATGACAATAGTAAATTCAGTCTGGGTTCTTTTTCACTGGATTTTACGACACCTACTTTCTGGGTAATTTTATTATACGGGTTCTTTATCAATCTGAACAATTTTGGTATCGACCAAAACTACGTGCAACGTTATCATGCGGCTACTACTAAAAAAGAGGCAGCTAAGTCTTTATGGATTTGTGTGATGATGTATTTGCCTATATCCTTATTGTTTTTTGTTATTGGTTCCTGCCTTTTTGCTTACTATCATATTCATCCGGATTTGATTGAAGGCGTAAAACTAAAAGCAGCTGCCGAAGGTCTTCCGTTAGGAAGTTCAGCTGAGCAAATTAAGCTGGCAGCCCAAAGTTTACAACCATCTGATTATGGCGATAAAGTAATGCCAATGTTTATGGTGAAAGAGATTCCAACGGGATTAGTAGGATTGATTATTTCGGCTATTATGTCGGCGGCAATGAGTACCATCAGTTCTGGGATGAATGCAACGGCAACAGTTTTTTGCATTGATATTTACAAAAGATATTTCAATCCTAATTTAGGAGAGAAACAATTTTTAAAACTGCTTTATATTGCCACAGCCGTATTTGGAATTGCGGGAATGGGAGTTGGAATTATGTTGATAGGAACAAAGAGCGTACTGGATATTTGGTGGGAACTAAGCGGAATATTCTCGGGTGGAATGCTGGGATTATTCCTGTTAGGAATCCTGAGCAGACAGACCAAAAATGCAGAAGCCATGATTGCTACTGTTATTGGTTTAATGGTCATTTTGTGGATGTCTCTATCGGATAAAATAGCGGTGAGTTATCCGCAATTGAAGAATCCTTTTGATAGTAATATGATTATTGTGATAGGAACACTAAGTATCTTTTTAACGGGGATTCTTATTACTCGAATCAAAGGTAAAAAACTAGAAAGTAGTATTTAATAAGTTTAAAAATAGAACAAAGAATAAAAGTGGTTAGTGGCTCTTTAAAAACTAATTACTAGTCACTAATGACTAATCACTAAAGAGAGAACGATGAACAAGTTGAAAAAGGGATTTATTCCGGTAATGTTAACTCCATTTCATAATGACGGGAGTATTGATTATAAAACGTTAACCACTTTAACAGAAATGTATTTAAAGGCGGGAGTTACTGGTTTATTTGCCAATTGTTTGTCGAGTGAAATGTTTGAATTGACTGAAGCGGAACGTCTTCAAATCACCAAACATGTAGTAGATATTGTTGACGGACAGGTACCAATTGTAGCTACAGGAACTTTTGAAGGAACTATTGCCCAACAGGCTGATTTTACCAAAAAAATCTACGGAACGGGAATTGATGCTGTGATTTTGATTTCAGGTTTATTAGCAAAAGAAACGGATTCGAATGAAGTTTTTGTGAATAATGTGCATCAGTTATTGGATTTGACTCCGGGAATTCCAACCGGTTTTTACGAATGTCCGGTGCCTTATAAAAGAGTGTTGTCGGCTGCGCAATTAGAGGATTTTGTGAATACAGGAAGAGTGATTTATCACAAAGACACCTGTTTAGATATCAATCAGATTAAGGCTAAATTAAGTGTGGCTAAAAATCCTGATTTTGGTTTGTATGATGCTTATATGGTTCATGCTATTGAATCTCTAAAAGCAGGTTCGGCAGGATTGTCTTGTATTCAGGGGAATTTCTTTCCGGAATTGATTGTTTGGATTTGCGATAATTACAATGATTCAACAAAAGCAGATGAATTAGCTGCGGTGCAACAATTTTTAAAAAATAATATGGGTGTAATGCACGATGTGTACCCAATTGTGGCTAAATATACTTTGCATAAAAGAGGTTTGGTTATCAATAATTTTACAAGAAGAGCTGTAGGTGATTTTACGCCAATTGTAAAAAATGCAGTGGATCAGCTGCAAAAAGAGTATGATATTCTTCAGAATGAATTGTCATTCTAGTTTATATATTTTTGGTTAGTGTTAGTAATTATTAGCTCGTCTGTTCGATTATTTTTATAGAACGACCCTCCTCCCATTTTTTGGTCGTCGTATAAAAATGTAGAGAATCTTTTTTTGACCATAATTTTGGTTCTCAATACGATTTCCACTGGAAGTTTTTTGAACAGACGGATTAATAATTTTATTCAAATTCTGCGATTTTTTGTCCTTAGCGTCCGCAGTCGAGTGTCAAATGTTTGAAGAATGCGTAAAAAGAAAAGCTGTTTGAGCGAAGCGAGTTCTTTTCTTTTAGCATTCAAAAATTAATTTGACCGACGAGGAAGCGTAAGACTTGATTTTTTTGTTTCTTTTTTGATCAAGCTAAAAAGAAAGAATTAATTTTTATACTAATTCGATAAATACCTTTTCTTATATTCCATAGGAGTAATCCCCGCCACTTTCTTGAAGTGTCGGTAAAAATTAGACACATTATTAAACCCACATTCAAAACAAATCATCTCGGTAGGAATTTTGTTTTCAATCAGTAATCGGCAGGCGTGGCTAATACGAATTTCAATCAGAAAATCATAATAAGTTTTCTTGGTCATCAGCTTAAAATAACGGCAAAAAGAAGTCACACTCAGATTACTGAAAGCTGCAATTTCGGTCAGGGTAATTTCTTTTTTATAGTTCGAAAGGGTGTAACTGCATATTTTATTTAATCGAATAGAATCCGATTCATTGGACTGATAGAAAGCATGGGAAGAAGTAATTTCGGTATACTCTTCTGTTTCTGATAAATGTTTTAGGATATTTAATAAAATAATCAATTTGTCGATGTGGTTGGCATGAGGTGCTTTTCGCATTTGTTCCATGATTTTTTCGCGAGTTTTTCCGTGAATAATCATCCCTTTTTTGGCCTTTTCAAATAGTTTCGGAATCAGGAAAGATTCGGGTAAGTGTATGAAATCTTTTCCTAAACAATCCGGTAAAAATTGAATTACGATAGCTTCAACATCTAAATCCTTATTATTTTGGTAATATTCTTCATGACAACGCCAGGTATGAGGCAAATTTTCGCCTAACAGAATAAGCTCTCC
>JALRGZ010000003.1 GCA_023253295.1 Flavobacterium sp. | reverse complement strand
GCTTCTCCCGGAGCATTAATTCCTTTAGGCAGATAAGAAATTCGTCTTTCAGAATTGGTCATTGTACCTTCTTTTTCCAGCCATCCCGCAGCAGGAAGTAATAAATCGGCAAATTTAGCTGTATCGGCATTATGTGAGATTTCCTGAACGACTACAAATTTGGCATTTTTCAAAGCTCTTTCGGCTTGTCTGGAATTGGGTAAACTCACCATTGGATTGGTGCAAATAACCCAAACCGCTTTCATTTTTCCGGATTCCAGAGCTTCAAACATTTCGGTTGCTGTCAAACCCGGTTTTTCGGAAATGGAATCCACACCCCAAAAATCAGCTACTTCCTGACGGTGTTCAGGATTCGCTAACTCTCTGTGAACAGCTAATAAATTAGCCATTCCACCTACTTCTCTTCCGCCCATAGCATTAGGTTGTCCAGTAAGTGAAAACGGACCGGAACCCGGTTTCCCAATGTGTCCTGTTAATAAAGAAATATTGAGTAAAGCAGTATTTTTATCTACTCCCACTGCACTTTGATTCAATCCCATTGCCCAAAGCGAAAGAAATCCTTCGGCTTTACCGATTAAATCGGCGGCTAAATCAATTTCTTTTATTGAAATCCCGCATAATTGGGAAGATCTTTCCAAAGATGTTGCAAGGACTACATCTTTATAGGCGTTAAAATTTTCGGTATGATTGCGTATAAAATCATTATCAGTATAACCTTTTTCAATGATTCTTTTTGCTAAAGCATGGTACAAAATAATATCGCTACCCGGCAGAATTTGTAAGTGTAAATCAGCTGTTAAAGCAGTATCCGTTTTGCGGGGATCAATTACAATTACCTTTACTTTCGGATTTTTTTCGCGGTGTTGCTCTAAACGTCTAAACAGAATTGGGTGGCACCAGGCAGGATTGGCTCCTGTAATTAAGAAAGTATCGGCTAATTCGATGTCTTCATAAGCAATTGGCACAGAATCCTCACCAAAAGTTTTTTTGTAACCTGCCACAGCCGAACTCATACAAAGTCGGGAGTTGGTATCTATATTGTTGGTTTTTAAAAAACCTTTTACCAGTTTATTTACTAAATAGTATTCTTCGGTTAAACATTGTCCTGAAATGTAAAAACCTACACTATCCGGGCCATGTTTTTTTATGATGGAAGAAAATACAGCAGCAGCACGATCCAATCCTTCATCCCAAGTAACACGTTCCATTGGATGTGATTTACTCCAACGCATTTCCGGGAAAAGAATTCTGTCAGAAGTATCGTTAGCTACATAATGAAGGTTCATTCCTTTAGAACAAAGCATACCTCTGTTTACCGGGTGATCTATGTCTCCTTTTACTGTAACCCCATTGCTTGAATCCTTGCTTACAATGATTCCGCATCCTACTCCACAATATGAACACGTAGTTTTGATTTCTGAATTTTGCATTATCATTGGTGTTTTTTAATGGCGAACTTCTTTTTCAAACTTTAAGTTATATTTAATACGGTAAAAATAAGTATTAATTACGTATAAATACTTATTTTTTTGAATAAATTTTGTAAGTTTGATAAAAAGATAAAAGAAATCTAAAATAATGCTTTTTATCTTTTTTTAGGCTCAAAAAATAAGTAATAATCAAAATTAGAACATATGTCAACAACAATTTTTGACTTCATAGGTGGGGATTCTGGGGAGTGGAAGCTAAGAAATATGCAGCTTTTGAAAGGAGAGCCGCTGGAAATGGTAGAATATTTGAGCAAAGTACCCGGTTCATTAGAAAAATCCGAACAAGGAATTTGGGCTTTGAAAGGAATTATTAGTAACCTTAGATATACTGTAAAAGCAGAAAAAGAACAGCTTGTTGCTATCCAGGAAGATTTAGGAAGACCGAAAGCGACTTATGCTGCTTTTATTCCAATTAAAAAATCAACTGATTGGTGGAATTTGGCTCAGGATGAGAGAAGAAAAATTATGGAAGAAAGTTCTAAACATACCCAAACCGGATTACAATATTTGCCTGCCATTGCCCGAAAGTTATTTCATAGTCGTGACATTGGAGAGCCTTTTGATTTTTTAACCTGGTTTGAATATGCTCCAGCCGATGAAGAGGCTTTTGAAGAATTACTTTATAAGTTAAGAAGTACCGAGGAGTGGAATTATATCGAAAGGGAAGTAGATATAAGGTTGGTAAAAGTTTAGATTATTATTCAATAAATATAACAAGCTCGTTTAAATTGAACGAGCTTGTTGTTTTATATTATTTATTAATTGTGATTTAATTTTCTCTTATATGTAATCCTTATAGAGAACTTTGAATATTGTTAATATATTCATTCGGTGCAAAACCAACAATTTCTTTAAAACTGGTAAAAAATGGATTATAGGAAGTGAAACCAATTTTTTTTGATAATGAATCCAAAGTGTTGTTTTTTAAATATCCATTTTCGATTAGTTTAATAGCATCGTGAATCCGTATTGTTTTTTTGTATTCTGAAAAAGAAATACTGGTATGGTATTTAAAAACATAGGATAGATGACTTTTAGGAATGTTTACTTTGGTAGCCAAATCACTAATAGTCAATTTTGGGTCTCTAAAAAGATTTAATTCTAAAGATACTTTTTCTATTTCTTCAAAATAATTTTGAAGGTTTTTATTGATTTTCTCTTTTAGTACAAGGTGTTGGGTGTTGTTTATTTCTGAGACAGGGCGTAGTTGCCAAATTTCATTAAATTTTAAATTAGAAGTTCTGTTTTCCTGTACTTTATCGTTTAAGATTTTATATCCATATAGAATTTCAGGTGTAACAATTATTTTAATTAGTAGTATCATCCAAATCAAAGAGGATATCCATTGAAAAGGAAGTCCTTTCAATGTGCCATTGTGTGAAAGTTCTATAGCTAAGGAGATACTTAAGCGTAACGATGTTAATAGTAGGGCTGTAAATAAAAATATAGTCCAGTTGTATCGTTTTTTGAATTGTTTTTTTGTGAAATTATTTTCTTTTCGTTTGTTCCAAATATTCTTTTTTAAAGTAATGTAACTTAAGTATATATAACAAATAAGGAAGGCTAAAAAAAACAAATACAATATGAGTTTTAAGTAAAAATCAGACGATGTAAAATTGTTGATTACATATTTTGCAATTGAATATATAATAGGAAAAACAAAATGATAAAAGTCGGTTCTTTCAAAGACCTTTATTGAATCAATTTTTTTTAAATACAGATAGCAAATAGGAATTACTACAAAACTCAAATAGGAATATTTATCGTAATAAAATATTATTTCATGGTTTGAAATCAAATTAATTATACCGTAAATAAACGAACGACATGATATTATAAGGATGAATAAAATCATATAAATATTCATCAAAGGATTAGATTTTCTATTGGCAAAAAGTATAGCGCTAATGATAAATCCAATTAAGCCAGCAATGATGTACAAAGAATTTATTATCATTTAAAAATATCATTAGTTGGGATTATTTTTTTACTATTTATAATAACATCAAAAATTACTTTTTAAGTTACTAAAAACCGAAAATCAGCCAAATTTAAATTAAAAATATCGACAAACTACATCTTTTGCGATAAAAAGTTGGATTTTTATTGTAGAATAATTCTTTCTTTTTTTAAGTTTTCTAGGTTTTTTACTTACTAAAAACTCAAAAATTGTTACTGATTAGTTTAAAAATCCGATTAAAGACACAAAATACCGATAAACTGCAATATTTATAGCTAATATTGTCTAAAAATTAGTTTCTATGAAGTATTTACTTTTACTTTTTTCAGTTTCTTTTTATGGTCAGGTTTTGCACCATCAAATGATTTCTTCCCAAGGAATGACAAAAAAAACTTCTAACGGATTAATAATTAGTCAGACCATAGGACAGCAAAGCGCAATTGGTAATTCTACTAAAGAGGCATTAGTTATTCAGGGGTTCCAACAAAGTTATTGGAGCAGTTTTATTGCTTCTAACGAGAAAACGAAAATAACAACACTTACTTATCCTAATCCTTTCACGGATATTGTCAATTTTCAATTTTCTGAACCCATAAAGGAGGAAATGACAATTTTGGTTTTTGATATCACCGGACGTTTGGTGTTTCAGCAAAAAAAGTTGGTAGACAATTCAATTGTAACGATTAGTCTTTCTAAGTTACCTCGATCCGAATATTTAGTTCAATTACAATCCAAAACCATAACTCATTACAATAAAATTATTAAACTATGATAAAAAACTACTTTCTACTATTTATTGTTTTAATTACTTCAAATGTCTTTTCGCAAGAAATTTATTTTAAAACAGGTAAAAACTACACAAAATATATTTACAAAGATTCTAATCTTCAATCTAATCCTAATCTTCAAAGTGGGACAGGTAGTTTTTATGAAATTGGTTTTATGAAACCCCTGACCAACAAGAAGATATTTTATTCATTAGGACTTTCTTTAAACGATTATAACGCATTAGGAGGAAATACAGCCAATTCTTATCGATGGGATACTCAGTATTTAGGTTTACAAGCTGGTTTATTGTATCATTTTTATACTTGTAAAAATAACTCTAAAAATAACTCTAAAAATAACATTGATTTTTTTGTTAAAACGGCTTTGAATACTTCTTCTATGATTTATGGAAAAGAAGAACTCAATGGGACTTATTATGATTTGATGGATCAAAAAGAATTTAGAGGAATACTTCTGGAGTCTTCATTAGGGCTAATGGTTAAATATCAAATACCTTCATTCGGAGCCATAAGCCTTGGTTATGATTTTGGTCAAACCATTAATGTTACTAATAATTCAAAAGAAAAATTATCATTTAATACCAATCAACTCGAATTGGGAATTCATTTCAACATCAATTAATTAAGGATATGAAAAAAATAGTTTTACTTTTTATATTTTTTG
This sequence comes from Flavobacterium sp., assembly GCA_023253295.1. Classification (GTDB taxonomy): domain Bacteria; phylum Bacteroidota; class Bacteroidia; order Flavobacteriales; family Flavobacteriaceae; genus Flavobacterium. The sequence continues at coordinate 296 of JALRGZ010000003.1, read as the reverse complement.
TTGCAACACAAGTTTTTGCACAAACAAAAGGAATTACTTATCAGGCTGTGATTTTTAATCCTAAAGGAGAGCAATTACCAGGGCTAAATAACTCCAATAGTCCTCTTGTAAATAAGAATATCTGTATGATATTTAAGTTTGTTGATGAATTTTCAAATGTAGAATATCAAGAAAGCTAAGAAAGACAAAAAGTCTGATAGAAAAGCTGGTATAACATTGGCTACAAAAAAGAAGTATGGATCAGATAACCCAAATGATCCAAAAGTTAAAGCCACCAACGAAGAAGTTATGCCTGA
>JALRGZ010000329.1 GCA_023253295.1 Flavobacterium sp. | reverse complement strand
AATTTTAATAGTTTTATCCAAACGATTCATTCGGGTATCATTCAGAAAACTGTAATGCGTTAAATCTTCAGATTGTGCTAATCCGGTTGATTTGCCTTCTTTCAACAAATCGGAAACTAACTTTCTGTATTCTGTATAAGTATAACCACCCAATAAGACTCTTGGAATTGATGTTGTCATAATTTCTATTTTTTGACAAAACTAAAGCATGCGAACAAGATTTAATATGACAAAAATCACATTCAAAACCAATAAAAATTGTTTTTTTAGTTCCCCATAAGAAAACCAATATTCAAAATCAATTGAACAAATACTTTCGGGTGGCAGTAAAAAGTTTTTTTGAAAATATAGACACAATAAAAAATTTAAAAAACACCCCTCGAAAATTGGTAAATATGCCTCAAAAAAGCTATTGCTATTTTATTATTTAAAAAAAGTTTAAATTTTACTCTATAACAACAATTCTTAATAAACGCAACTAAATCAATATTTAAAATCCAATATAAAAAGCCTTAGTTTTTGTATCCTATTAACAATATGCTGGTTCAACCAAAAATCAACAAGAATATACAGGTAAATATTATAATACAATAATTTTCAGTTAACAAATTATAAATGATTACTACATCAAGTTAATTAGTTAAAAATTAAACAAATACTATCATAACATAAACATAAAAACATAAATTCCAAACCAGATTTGACCATGGAATCCCATTAAAACCCAATGTTGATTTAGAAATTCTAAAACAAGAATTAAGCGTATTCCTATTCAGAAAACAAAATTTATAAAATTTAAGTCGTCCTATTTCAGAAAAAAAGAATATGCCTATATTTGCACCAATCAACGCAACAAACACATGAAATACAAAAGAATTCTTCTAAAATTAAGCGGAGAAGCATTAATGGGAGATCGTCAATATGGAATTGACCCTGTAAGATTAGCTGAATATGCTGAAGAAATCAAAAAAGTTCACGATAAAGGAGTAGAAATTGCCATCGTAATTGGTGGAGGAAATATCTTTAGAGGAGTTGCAGGAGCAAGCAACGGAATGGACAGAGTGCAAGGAGATTATATGGGAATGCTTGCAACAGTAATAAACGGAATGGCATTACAAGGTGCTCTTGAAGAAAAAGGCATGAAAACACGTTTACAAACTGCTTTAAAAATGGAGTCGATTGCTGAACCTTATATCAAAAGAAGAGCCGACCGTCACCTTGAAAAAGGAAGAATTGTAATTTTTGGAGCCGGAACAGGAAACCCATACTTTACTACAGACACAGCTGCTGTATTACGTGGAATCGAAATCAACGCTGATGTTATTTTAAAAGGAACTCGCGTAGATGGAGTTTATGATTCAGATCCGGAAAAAAATGCTTCGGCAGTAAAATTCGACTTTATCTCATTTGATGATGTAATCAAAAAAGGACTAAACGTAATGGACACTACAGCCTTTACTTTAAGCCAGGAAAATAAATTACCAATCCTTATTTTTGACATGAACAAAAGCGGAAACCTTGAAAGAATCTGCGATGGAGAAAATATTGGAACTGTAGTAAATATTTAATTAGCAGAAGGCAGTTTTCAGACAGTAGGAAAATCTGAAATCTAAAATCTAAAATCTAAAAAAATGACTGAAGAAATTGAATTTATATTGGATAGCGCTCAGGAATCTATGGAAGGTTCTATCGCTCACTTAGAAAAAGAATTTCTAAATATCCGTGCCGGAAAAGCCTCTCCTGCTATGTTGGGGAGTGTTTTTGTAGACTATTACGGCTCGTCAACACCTTTAAATCAAGTAGCTAAAATAAGCGTACCTGATGCCAGAACCATTACTTTGCAGCCTTTTGAAAAAAGCATGTTGCAAACGATTGAAAAAGCAATTATGATTGCTAACCTTGGATTTAACCCTATGAACAATGGTGATGTAATCATTATTAGTGTTCCGCCTTTGACTGAAGATCGTCGTCGTGAATTAGCTAAACAAGCAAAAGCTGAGGCTGAAGATGCTAAAATCGGGATTAGAAACGCAAGAAAAGATGCTAATACTGATATCAAAAAATTAGAAAAAGAAGGAACTTCTGAAGATGTATGTAAAAGCGCCGAAGAAGACGTTCAAAATCTAACAAACACTTACATTAAAAAGATTGACGAACTTCTTGTTGCTAAAGAAGCTGAAATCATGAAAGTATAACTTTCAAACAAAAACATATTGAAATCCGTCCTGATGTTCTATCGGGACGGATTTTTTATTCTTACTTTTGCCATACCAAAATGAATAGATTAGCGTTTTGATTCAAACTAGCACTATGAAGTATCTTTTTTTGTTTTTCTTCTTTACACTGTCGCTTCAGGCTCAATTTCAAATTAGTGGAATTGTAAAAGAATCAAACTCAAAAAAAACACTTTCTTTTGCAACTATTACCACAAATAATGGCATCAGCAGCATTACTGATGTAGATGGAAAATTTAGCATCAATACTAAAACTCCCATCTCTTTTTTTTATGTCTCTTATTTAGGTTTCAACAAAATAAAAATAGATGTACGACAAAACAGCTCCTTTTATTCCGTTTCACTCACAAAAAAAACAGACAAACTAAACGAAATTGTTGTTAATCCTGAAAATACTGCAACAAGCATTATCAAAAAGACTATTGCGCTAAAAAACAACAATAATCCTCAAAAAAGACTACACAGTTTTGAATTCAAAACCTACAACAAATTAATTGTTTCTGCTAATCCCGATTCCATTTCAGGAAAAATAGATTCTATTGTTGTCAAAAAAACTAAAGACGGTGTTTACTTTAAAATTGATTCTACCAATTATAAATTCAAATCCACGGTAAGCAAACGCCATTTGTTTCAAACGGAAAAAGTTTCTCAATATCAATTTAGCAACAACACTCTAAAAGAAACTATTTTAGGAACTAAAATGGCAGGATTAAAACAACCTCTCTATGAAATCCTGGCTTTCAATCTTCAATCGTTTTCTATCTACGATTCTAAATACGAGCTTTTCGAGACCAAATACAACAGTCCGATAGCCGATGATGCCATCACAGAATACAATTATAAACTATTGGATACGATCGCCATAAATGGACGAAATTCATATATGGTTTACTTTAAAAACAAAAAGAAAAGTAAAGCCAAAGGACTCGAAGGTATCTTATACATTGATCAAAACAGTTATGCCATCACCAAGGCCATTATGCGAATCCGAGGTCTGCTTGACATTAGCGGCATCCATGAATTCACATACAATCCTGCCGAAAACATTTGGTTCCCAAAATACAAAAGCTTCCAAATCATCAAAGGTAAAAACGACGATGATATCAAAATATTCGGAGGAACAATTCAGTTTGACGGAGACATGAAACAAAATTTGACTCCAAGAAAAAAACAACCTTCAGACTATATTTATTTACGTTCGGACAGCTATAATTTTGACATTCAAAACAACAGCGAAATCAACATAAAAAAACCCTATTTTGCAGTTGAAATCGAAAAGAGCGCCATAGACAAAGACGATGCTTTTTGGGAAAATTACCGAAAAGACAGCATCGATGCGCGAAGCAAAATAACTTACAGCGAACTGGATAGTATTTCTATAAGACGAAAATTTGCCCATCGCGTACAATTTGGCAAAAAAGCCATCAATGGATACCTACCCATTAGCTTTTTTGATTTAGACTTACGTAAAATTTTCAGCTACAACAACTACGAAGGATTCCGTTTAGGATTAGGAGGCGTAACGAATGAGTTACTTTCTAAAATCTTCAGAGTTGAAGGTTATTATGCTTATGGTACTAAAGACGGAATTTTTAAAGGAAGCATTGGTACTGCATTTAAAGTAGACAAACGTTCCAATTCCTGGATAGGAATTAGCTACACTGATGATGTTCGTGAAATTGCCAGCACTTCATTTTCAATCGAAAAAAAGCCTTTTAAAATTTACGATCCCAGACCTATCAACATCAGTACATTTTACAATTATGTAAGTTGGAAAAGCTATTTTGAAACCAAAAAAATTCCAAAAACAGAAAGCATCTGGGAAATTACTCATGCTGATATTACGCCTAAATTTAATTATGCTTATCTCTTAAACAATCAATTACATACAAATTATACCTTAACCACTGCAATGATGTCTTTGCAATGGAGTCCTTTTAGTGATTTTATGCAAACACCAACAGGACAGATTGAAATTGAAAAACGTTTTCCAAAATTCACGTTTCAATACACCCAATCTTTAGGGAAATTATGGGAAAATGATTTTAATTTCAGCAAATTTGACTTTAAAACAGAGTATGAAAAAAAATACCTAAACGGACAAAAAACCTCTTTATTAGTTCAGGCCGGTTACGCCATTGGTGATATTCCGTTGACACATTTATACAATACTTCGCCAAACAACATCACAAAACCAACTATCATTCAAAGAATTACTTTTGGAGGAAAAAACAGTTTTGAAACCATGTTTTTTAACGAATTTTTCTCTAACAAATATGCGTTTTTCCAATTCAAGCATGCTTTTAACAGAGTAACTTTGTTGAAGAAAATAAAACCTTCACTCGTTTTAGTTTCCCGAATGGCTTGGGGAGACCTAGATCATCCGGAACAACATGTCGGCTTAGATTTCAAAACCTTAAACAATGGCTTTTTTGAATCCGGAATTGAGCTGAACCAAATTTTTAACGGCTTAGGATTAACCACTTTTTACCGTTATGGGTCTAATCAACTTCCTAAATTTGAAGACAACATCGCCATCAAACTAAGTTATGTTTTAAATTTAGGTTTCTAATGATTGGAAACAAACTTTAATCCTATAATTGACGTAATAAGGGTTACAATAAAGAACAATCGCCAAAACGTAGCTGGTTCTTTAAACACCAAAATCCCTACTAACACTGTCCCTACTGCCCCAATTCCTGTCCAAACAGCATAAGCTGTTCCGATAGGTAATTCCTGTGTTGCTTTGTACAACAAAAACATACTGGCAGTTAAACTCAATAAAAAACCAAACATCCAATATGCTGATTCCATTCCCGTAGTTTCTTTGGCTTTACCCAAACATGAGGCAAAAGCAACTTCAAACAAGCCTCCTATAATCAACAATATCCAACTCATAGTTAGGACTTAATAATTAAAACGGATGAAACATCTAAAGGCCAATTAATATCCGCGTCAATAACCGCCTTCCAACCCTCTAAACTAATCAACATCAAATCTTGTTGTTTGAAAAAATCCGGATGCAAGGAAGATTCAGTAATCACGTTGATATTATTTGGGAATTTTTGCAACAAAATCGAAACAGCACTTTGCATCACAAAATTATTTTTCAAAAATCCGTTGCTGTCCAAAATATTGATTTTAGAATTGCTATTGTAAATCATCTTCTGCACATAATCTATCAAAGTAGCATCATCTGATTTTAAAATTGGCACAAAAACCTCATTCAAGGCTTCAAAATCATTATCAATTAAAATCCCCAGAGGTGTTTTCGTTTTGGTAACAATTTGTCTGGTTCTTTCATCAAAAGGCGAATTTTCAAACAGTCCTTCTTTCCCCTTGAATTTATCTATTAAACGATCGGGGTTGATAATTCGTGTAGTAAAACCAATCACTTTCCCTAACAAACTTCCTTCAAAAATAGACTTTCCTAAACCTACCAAAAGCAAATCATATTCACCATTGTTAGCCACATCGGCAATTTCAGTTTCAATATCATTGGTAACCTTAAAAATAGAAAGTAACTTCACTCCTAACTGATCAGATTCATCAAAAATAGGTTCGAATGTTTCTCTTTCTATCTCTTCTAAATTAAACGAATGCAATTCATCGCTTTGAGATAAATGCATTGCTGTAATTACTGAAGCCTTTTTTTGCTTTTTCGTTAAACTATTAGCCAAACGTAACAAGGACTTCCCTTTTTCATTGTTCCCAAATGAAATTAGAATCCGGTATTTATTTTCATCAATCACCTCTACCGACTCCGTTTCTCTTTTATTCTTAAAAACAAAATCCAGCAAATTCAAAGCCGGCCCGGTCATAAATGTGGTTACTAATGCCATTATTACCATCATAGTAAAAACCTCTGGCGTTAACACTTTGAGTTCTAAACCAATATTCAACACAATTAATTCCATTAAACCACGGGTATTCATCAAAGCACCAATGGTAAAACTATCATGCCAATTTTGCCCCACAAACTTAGCCGCAAGTGCACTACCCAGAAATTTACCAATAACTGCAACTGCAATAATACCTCCGGTAACTTTCCACAAATACACATCATTAATCAAACCCACCTGCGTATGCAAACCGGTAAACACAAAAAACAAAGGCAACAAGAGAATTACCGAAACATCTTCGACTTTTTCAATAAAAATCATTCTGAATTTGTGAACATCCGGCATAATTGCACCCATCATAAAACCACCAAAAAGAGCATGAATTCCAATAACCTCAGTGGCATAAGAAGAAATAATCAATAGTAATAAAAACAAAGCCATTACCGGTTTCCCAATATTTTCTTTCTCAGCATACAAATCCCCTATTCGTTTTAAAAAAGGTTTGACTATGTAAAGCATTACTAAAACATAAATCAAAGCCAAAGAAATGACATATAAGGAACCTACAAAATCACCCGCTTTTACAATAGCAATTACTACAGCCAGCAAGCACCAGGCAGTAATATCATCGGCAGCGGCACAGGTAATTACTATGGCTCCCAAACGGGTTTTATGAATACCACGTTCCTGAACAATACGAGCCAACACAGGAAAAGCCGTAATACTCATAGCAATCCCCATGAAAAGGCTAAACGAAAGAAATTCGACTCCTACCGGAGCAAAACTATTATACACAAAATAAGAAAGACCAATTCCTAAAGCAAAAGGAATAACAATACTGGCGTGACTAATCACGATAGCTTCACTAGCCTTGTTTTTTAAGACTTTCACATCTAATTCCATCCCAATAACAAACATGAACAGAATCAAACCAATCTGACTCAAAAACTTTAAATTTCCTAAAGACGCTTCCGGAAACAAGGCCGCCGAAAATTCAGGAAAATACATTCCAACCAAAGAAGGCCCCAGTACGATACCCGCTATGATTTCTCCAATCACTGTTGGCTGACCAATTTTTTTGAAAATCCAGCCAAAAATTCGTGCCGTAAAAATAATCATCACAATCTGAGCCAGCAGAATAGCTAATGGATCCTGAAAATTATGTAACATGGAATTCACAAAGTCATTAAAGGAATCATTTGGCGTTCGAACAACAAGATTAGCCTTTTTCAATTCAAGTAATTTCCCTTTTTCGATAATCCAATAAATCAATGCCGAGAAACCTCCTGTTACTCCCAAATAGAACAACGAATTTTTATACTTTTTCAGAACCATAGCTTCAGAAATAATGGATTGATATTCTACACAAAGATGCTAAATTCTTTGATTGATTTTACATCCTTAAAATTATCTTTAACCTTAAAATAATCAGACTATAAAAAACCTAAAATTGATTTAAAATTTACAAATAAATTACTCCTTTAGGGGGGTTTTCACTACATTTGCAGCCATTTTAAAACCCTTATGAAAAAGAAATTAAAAGTGGGATTTTGGGAATTTGTGGCCCGAATTGTACTTAAAAACAAAATAGCGATACTAGGACTTATTTTTCTAATTACCCTTTTCTTAGGATTACAATGGAAAAATATTCGGTTTTCTTTTACCGAAGCCAACTTACTCCCTGACAACAACATTGTTAACACAGAGTACAATACTTTTTTAAAAGAATTTGGCGAAGAAGGCAATTTGATTGTAGTAGGTGTTAAAGACAATGTGTTTTTTACCCCGAAAGTTTTTGCTGCCTGGAATAAATTAATGACTGATTTCAAATCACAAAAAGAAATTGATTTGGTTGTATCAGTAAGTGATTTAAAAAAATTACAAAAAAACGAAGCTATTGAAAGCTTTGAATTAGTTCCATTTATCAATCAAAGTAAAGCAGTAGAACAATCTTATTTGAACAGTATTAAAAAAGATTTGTTCGAAAAAATGCCTTTTTATGAAGGATTGCTTTTCAACAACAAAGGTACTATCCGTTCTGCTATTTACATGGACAAAAAGATTGTCAATACGGCAGCCCGAAAAGATTTTATCCTCAAAAATTTTATCCCAAAAATCGAAGCATTTGAAAAAGAAACAGGAATAGACTTGCGTGTTTCTGGAATGCCATACATTAGAACACTTAATGCAAAAAGTATCACTGATGAAATCAGCTTGTTCATTGGCGCGTCATTATTAATCACTTCGTTAATTTTCTTTTTCTTTTTTCGTTCATTCCGAGCCACCTTAATTTCGATGATTATTGTAATTATTGGGGTAATGTGGACTTTTGGTTTACTAGGACTATTCCATTATGAAATTACCGTTTTAACGGCTATTGTTCCATCATTAGTCATCGTAATTGGAATTCCAAACTGTATCTTTCTAACTAACAAATACCAACAGGAATTTTTGGCTCATGGTAATAAAGCCCGAGCCTTACAAAGGGTAATTACCAAAGTTGGGACAGCTACGCTGATGACCAATTTAACCACAGCGGCTGGTTTTGCCACTTTCATTATTACGCAAAGCGAATTATTAAAAGAGTTTGGTATTGTTTCATCATTAAGTATCATTGCTTTATTCTTTTTGTGTTTAATTGTAATTCCAATTTATTACAGCTATCAGTCTGTTCCAAAAGAAAAACACTTAGAACACCTAAGCCGTGATTATACCAAAAAATTTATTTCCTGGATTGAAAAAACAGTAAAATACAACCGCCGTTATGTTTATACTGTGGCTATCTTTTTATTCCTAATTTGTAGTCTTGGTGCTTTAAAAATTCAAACTTCAGGAAGCTTAATTGAAGATATGCCTAAGAAAACAGGATTCTTCCAAGACATTCTTTTCTTTGAAAACGAATTTAACGGAGTAATGCCGCTCGAAATCACCATTGATACTCAAAGAAAAAAAGGTGTCATGAAACTTTCGACGATGAGAAAAATGGATGAACTTCAAAAAGCGATAGAAGAAATCCCTGAATTATCAAAACCTATTTCCATCCTGAATTTAGTTAAATACTCTAAACAGGCCTATTATAACGGAAATCCGGAATACTACGAATTACCTACTTCGCAAGAGCAAGGTTTTATTTTGAGTTATGCCAAAAACGGCATGAAAGGCAGTAAGGAAAACATCATGAAAAGCTATGTAGACAGTACGGGACAGGTAGCCCGTATTACTACGTTCATGAAAGATATTGGCACTGGAAACATGGCTAAGATTGAAGACCGACTTTGGTCTAAAATCAATACTATTTTTCCTAAAGACCGTTACAAAGTAACCATGACCGGAAAGGCATTAGTATTTGAAAAAGGAACTAAATATCTGTTAGAAAACTTAGTAAGTTCGATTCTTTTCGCCATTTTATTGATTTCACTATTAATGGTTTTCATGTTCCGATCCTTCAAAATGGTAGTCGTTTCCTTAATTCCAAACTTACTTCCATTGATGATTACAGCCGGACTGATGGGATATTTTGGCATTCCTTTAAAACCTTCTACAATATTAGTCTTTAGTATTGCGTTTGGACTTTCAGTGGATGATACCATTCACTTCCTGGCACAATACCGTCAGGAATTAACACACAACAACTGGAAGATTAAAAAATCTGTTTTTGCAACGATTAAAGAATCCGGAATTAGTATGTTCTATACCTCTGTAGTATTGTTTGCAGGATTCTCTGTTTTCATGCTATCCGATTTTGGAGGAACAGTCGCTCTTGGAGGATTGATTGCTATCACACTTGCTTTTGGTATGCTATCCAACTTAATGTTATTACCTTGTTTGGTTTTGACATTAAACAAATCATTGGCTAACGAACAAGAATTTATCGAACCAAAAATTGATGTTTTAGATCATTTAGACGAATTAGAAGACAAATAAAAATTAGAATAAAATGATTATTGAAGAACAAGTAACTATTGCTAACAAATACCTTGACAAATTAATTGATTTCGGAATTGAATACGCCCCTAAATTAGTTGGCGGCATTATTGTCCTCATTGCCGGTTTATGGTTAACACGCATCATAACCAAAGCTGTAGGCAAATCATTAGAAAAATCAAAAATTGACCAATCACTGGTTCCTTTCTTAAAAAGCGTTACTAACATTGCACTAAAAGCATTAGTTGCTATCACGGCAATGGGAATGATTGGTATCCAAATGACATCTTTCGTTGCTATTCTTGGAGCTGCCGGTTTAGCTGTAGGTATGGCATTATCAGGAACCTTACAAAATTTTGCAGGCGGAGTAATTATCCTGATTTTAAAACCTTTTAAAATTGGCGACACTATCGAAGCTCAGGGTTTCGTTGGAGTTGTTAAAGAAATCAGCATTTTTTCGACGATGTTAAATACAACCGATAAAAAATTAGTCATTATTCCTAACGGACCGCTTTCTACAGGAGCTTTAACCAACTTCTCTGCCGAACCTACACGAAGAGTAGACTGGACTTTTGGGATTGCTTATGGAGATGATGTAGAAAATTTTAAAAGAGCCATGAATGATTTCATTGCCGAAGACAATCGTATTTTACAAGATCCGGCTCCTTTTATGGGATTGGCTGCACTTGCTGACAGCTCGGTAAATTTTACAGTAAGAGTATGGGTAAATGGTTCTGATTATTGGAATGTGTTTTTTGAAATGAACGAAAAAGTATATACTAAATTTGCTGACTACAATCTGAACATTCCGTTTCCACAAATGGATGTTCACGTTAAAAACAATAAATAATATTTTTCATTGAACAACGTACAAATCCCGCCCATTTCAAAGGCGGGATTTTTTTATTTTTGGCCTTTCTCAGAATACTACTTCATCAAAAAAACCGCCTCTTTTTTTCAGAAACTCAAAAAGAGTACTCCCAATATCAACAAATAGTCAATACTTCATCACCATAGATTTAATTGCAAAAAAAAGTCTTAATTTTACTAATGACCGTATAAAAAACAAGCTCAAAAAACGTTTTTTAACAAATTAATCTTAGTATTTATAATACCACTAACAAGAATAGTACAACATGGGACATACCAATTCGGAAACAGAAAGATTAGCAGTTCCTGACAATTATAGAAATTGGAAAAAATGGGGTCCCTATTTAGCCGAAAGACAATGGGGAACCGTTAGGGAAGACTATAGCGAACACGGAGAAGCATGGGAATTTATTGATCACGACAAAGCACGAAGCAACGCCTACCGCTGGGGCGAAGAAGGTATTGGAGGTTTTTGTGATTCCAGAGAAATAGTATGCCTGGCTCCTGCCTTTTGGAACGGAAAAGATCCAATCCTAAAAGAACGCCTTTTTGGTCTGACTAACAATCAGGGAAATCATGGAGAAGATGTAAAAGAACTCTATTTCCATCAACTTTCAACGCCAACGCATACTTACAACAGATACCTTTATAAATATCCGCAAAACGAATTTCCTTACTCGGATTTGGTCAATAACAACCGTAGAAGTCGTGAAGAACCCGAGTTTGAACTCTTAGACAGCGAAGCCTTCAAAGACAATGCCTATTTTGATTGTTACATTGAATATGCTAAAGCAGATGTTGATGACATTCTGATGAAAGTCACTGTGGTCAACAGAGGAGAAAAAGCAGCTTCTATACATGTTTTACCGCATTATTGGTTTAGAAACTTCTGGAAACATAACGGCAGACATCCGCGTCCTAATATGGAATCGGCATCTGAAAATGTGGTTGTTTCTAAAAGCAGCCGCATTGAAGACTACTATTTATATCATGAAGCCGGTCAGCAGTTATTTTGTGAAAACGAAACCAACAACAAACGTATTTATCATTTTTCAAATGAATACGATTATGTCAAAGACGGCATTAACAATCATGTTGTAAACGGTGAAAATACTGTCAATCCGAAAAAATTCGGAACTAAGGTGGCGATTTGGCACCAACTCGAATTAAACGCCGGTGAAGAAAAAAGCATCAGAATCCGTTTGAGCAGTAACCAACTTGAAAATCCCTGGGGAAATTTTGAAAGCATATTTGACCAAAGAAAAAAAGAGTGCGAGGAATTTTATAATGAAACGATCACCGAAAAAATTCCTCAGGAACACCGAGCCATAGCCAAAGCGGCCTTTTCAGGTTTGCTATGGACCAAACAATTTTATTACAACGACGTTTTTAAATGGCTCTTTGGCGGACCTGGAGAAGCCGCTCCTCACAGAGCCAACATGCGCAATTATTCCTGGCAACACCTAACCAACCGACATGTGATTTCCATGCCGGACAAATGGGAATATCCTTGGTACGCTGCCTGGGATTTGGCCTTCCACATGGCTTCGTTTGTAGAAATTGATCCTTATTTTGCCAAGCAACAACTTTTATTGGTTTTACAGGAAAGTTATATGCATCCTAACGGACAAATTCCGGCTTACGAATGGAACTTTAGTGATGTAAACCCTCCTGTGCATTCCTGGGCGGTATGGACGGTTTATGATAAAGACAAAAAACGTACAGGAAAAGCCGATACGGATTTCTTAGAAACCGCTTTTCAAAAACTACTCATCAACTTTACCTGGTGGGTGAACCAAAAAGATACCACAGGCACCGATTTGTTCGAAGGAGGATTCCTTGGATTGGATAATATTGGAGTTTTTGACCGCAATCACATGCCGGAAGGAATCAAGAAAATGCAACAGGCTGATGCTACCAGCTGGATGGCGATGTTTTCATTGAATATGTTGCGTATGTCATTGGAACTGGCAAAAACACGCAAAATCTACGAAGAAGTTTCGGCTAAATTTTTCCGACACTTTTTAAACATTGCCTGGGCAATGCACCACATTGGTAAAAAAGAGCTTTCGCTTTGGGATGATGAAGACAACTTCTATTATGACGTAGTCGAAATGTCAACCGGTAAAACGGAACGACTAAAAGTGCGCTCTCTGGTGGGTGTCATTCCAATGTTTGCGGTCGAAATCATGCATAAAGATTTGTTTGATGAATTACAGGATTTCAGAAAAAGAGCGAACGAAATTATCAGAACCCGTCCTGATCTGGCTTCTTTGATTTCTAATTTAGAAAAGGCAAATCCGGAGGGTAATTTCCTATTCTCGATTATGCGCGGTTTCAGACTGGAACACCTTTTAATCCGTTTATTGGATGAAAATGAATTCCTGTCCGAATATGGCATCCGTTCTTTGTCTAAATACCATGAACAACATCCTTTTGTGTTCCAACATCATGGACATCACCAGATTCAGTACGAACCGGGAGAAAGCCGCTCGAATATGTTTGGTGGAAATTCTAACTGGCGTGGTCCTATCTGGATGCCGTTGAATTATATGATTATTCAGTCGTTGCGAAAATATTATACTTTTTATGGTCCAACGTATATCTATGAATTCCCAACAGGTTCTGGGAACAAATTGAATCTAAAACAAATTGCCAACGAATTGACCAAACGCTTAATCAAACTGTTTGAACGCAATAATGAAGGTAAATACCAATACCATTCAGACGATCAGGACATGTATTTTGCCAAAGACGAACATTTTAGAAACGAACACCTCTTCTATGAATTCTTTGACGGTGACACCGGAAAAGGTTTAGGCGCTTCCCACCAAACGGGTTGGACAGCCCTGATTGCCAATTTGATTTTGGAATTAGACGAATAAAGCATTTTTTACTACTTATAAAATCCGGTCTTGTTTTGAGTAACGAGACGGGATTTTTTTGTTTTTGGAGCAGAAGATTTGCATTTTTAGGAAAATTAAGCTCCTGCTATCCGTTTCAATCTTGTGGGGCATAACCCCTTCCCCACAAGGATTTTCACTTCTATCAGGGCTAGTGAGAAAATTCTGTTTTTGTAGGATTGTTTTTTATATATTTGAAAAAAGATTAAAACTGATAGCCGTCAGACATATTCACCTAAAATCGGAGTGACAAATCCGATTTTATCAAACCTACTATACAAGTTGTGCGTCATTAAACCGAAAATCGTAAATAAATCATCTTAAAAATGTCTAATAAAAACTTTCCTCAATACATAAATAATAGAAGAACAGCTGACAAAGGAGTAACTTTTGTTAAGACTATTATCGAAAATGAATTTGATTGGATATTTAGACCAACTCATCAAGAAGATGATTTTGGAATTGACGGTTTTTTTGACATAATAAAAGAAGACAATAGTGTTACAGGAAAATACCTAGGAACACAAATTAAAACAGGAGAAAGTTATTTTAAAACTAAAAAATCTTATGGCTGGGTTTTTAATGGCGAAAACAAACACTTAAACTATTATTTAAATCTTAATTTTCCTGTTATAATCGTTATAGTTAATCTAGAACATAAAAAAGCATACTGGGCTGAATTTAATATTGAGAAAACAACTAAAACAACAACTGGTTGGTCAATGATAATTCCTGAATCAAATATTCTTGATTTTAATTCTAAAGAAATATTCGAGAATTTAGCAGGTGAGACAATTGATTATATGTCCCAAATTGAATACAAATGGGAATTGAGTGAAAAAATAAAGAGCCACGAAGTAGTTGTACTAAATATCAGTAAAAAAGAAATTGAAAACCAAGATGTGTCTGGTTTTCTCAAACTATTGGATAAGCTCACGTCAGATGAAGATATGATAAATAAAACTAGAGGTAAAATCACTTTTTTAATTGATGGTTATAATGATGATACTAGAGAATTATATCAAATTTCAGAAGTAAAAGAATGGTTCAAGAAGGTTTTACCAACATTCAAGTATTGGAGTTATTTTTTAAATATGGAAGAATACGTTCACAAAATAGCTGGTTTAAGAGTTTTACAAGCTTGTGTTGTTGATTTAATCTCATTGGAAAAAGATTTAGAAAATGAGGTTTTCCAACTTCAATTTGATAAAGAACAAAGTATTGAATTAATGACAAAACTACTCGATTGGTTAAATGAATTCTGTGACAAATATTCTATTTCAGAAATTATAAATAAAGAACAAACTGATTTGGTTGTACTTACTTTACTAGGGTTTGACCCAAAAACAAGAATGAAATAACGTCGTACAACCCAAACTTCTGCTTAATTACATCGAATACCAACTTAAATTAAAAAAGAAAAAACATAGCGTTTGCAACGCGGATACTAAAAAACACAATAAAATGACCCTTGAAACAATTGAAATTACAACTACAAATTGTAACGTTATTAAAGATTTTTACGAAAATATATTGGAACTTCCTTCTGAAATAATTGACGAAAAATCAGTTATTATTACAATTGGAAATTCAACCTTAAAATTCATAGAAACTCAGGAAAAGTCAAAATCTATTTACCATCTGGCTTTTAACATCCCTAAAAACAAATTAGAAGAAGCTATACAATGGTCTAAAAACAGAATGGAACTAATTGAAAAGAAAAATGAGGTTTTGATAGCTGATTTTGAATCATGGAATGCCAATTCGGTATATTTTTTTGATTGTGACGGTAATTTACTGGAATTTATAGCAAGGCATGATTTGGATAATGCTACAACAGAACCATTCGGCAGCAATCAAATCTTAAACATAAGCGAAATAGGAATTGTCACTGAAAAACCAAATGATTACGCCCAGGATTTAATGGAAAAATACGGATTACAACTATTTGAAAAAAATCAGAATAGCGAAATATTTTCTGCCCTTGGCGATGATAATGGTTTATTGATTGTGGTCAAATCCAAACGAAATTGGTTTCCAACGGAAATTCCGGCTGAAAGCAAGTGGACAAGAATTAAACTACAGCATTTGGATAAGAAAATCGAACTGGATATAAATCCTACTAACAACTAAATTCCACAACAGCCTAGCCCCGATAGAAGCGGCATCCTTGTGGGGCTTGGCTTTTGCCCCACAAGATAGAGCGGAGAGCGGGATTAGCTTCTAAATAGCTGCATTCAATTTATTGCTTTGAAAAAATGAATTATATTTGTCACAGTAAAACAGGATTAATTGTAATCGATATTTATAGATAAATGAAGCATACAAAAGTTAAAGACTTATTGAATAGTTCGGTAACACTACAGGAAGTAAATGCAAAAGGATGGGTAAGGACTTTTAGAAACAATCAGTTTATTGCTTTGAATGATGGTTCGACCATCAACAATATTCAATGTGTGGTTGATTTTGAAAATACTCCTGAGGCCACATTAAAAAGAATTACAACAGGTGCTGCCGTTTCGGTAACCGGAACTTTAGTAGAAAGCAAAGGCGCGGGACAGAAATATGAAATTCAGGTGAATAAACTGGAGATCCTTGGTGATTCGGATCCTGAGAAATTCCCAATGC
>JALRGZ010000339.1 GCA_023253295.1 Flavobacterium sp. | reverse complement strand
CGACAAGCTCAGACTGACAACTCAACTTTTAAATTATGAACAAACTATCTCCAGAAGAAACTTCAACGTTATTAAAAACTTTACAAAACCGTTTTGAAAAAAACATCAAGCGTCATCCGGAATTAGATTGGAACAAAATCCAATCAAAACTGGAAGCTAATCCGCAAAAATTGTGGTCACTTAACCAAATGGAGCTCACAGAGGGCGAACCGGATGTTGTTGCATATAATGCTGAAACCGATGAATACCTTTTTTTTGATTGCTCACCGGAAAGCCCTAAAGGCCGTAGAAGTTTTTGTTACGACAAACAAGCTTTAGATTCCCGAAAAGAACACAAACCCAAAAACAATGTTTTGGATGTAGCTGAAGAAATGGGGGCTACTCTTTTATCTGAAGAAGAATACCGGGAATTACAAAAACTGGGGAATTTTGATTCTAAATCCTCCAGTTGGATTCAAACACCTGCCGAAATCAGAGAATTAGGTGGTGCTATTTTTGCTGATTTCCGCTACAACACTATTTTTATTTATCACAATGGTGCCGAATCTTATTATGCTGCCAGGGGATTTAGAGCATCGTTAAAAATTTAATCATCTTTTCAAATCCATTAAAATGATTTTCAAACGACTAATAGTATTCTTTTTTAGTATTTCCATTTTTGCACAGACTACTGACGAAAAAACTTTTGAAAAGCTGAATAATTCTAAAATATGGCAATTAAGAATGAAAGACCGCGGAACTAAAAACTGGCAATCCAATTGGTTTCTGGACGGACTTCATGCAGAAGTAAAAAATAGCACAAAAGGAATGTCCTTTAGCACTGGTACTGTAGAAAGAGACGATGCTTATCATGCTGTTTTATGGACCAAAGGATCTTTTAAAGGTGACTTAAAAATAGAATACAATTTTACCCGAACAGATGAAAAAACTATTTGGGCAATTATTCTATACCTGCAGGCAACCGGAATTGGTATTCCTCCTTATGACAGCGATATTTCAAAATGGAACCAACTCAGAGAAACTCCGGCGATGAAAACCTATTTCAATTACATGAAGGCTTTTCATCTTAGCTATGCTTCTTTTGAGAACACTAATACCGATCAAAACAAAGATTATGTCCGTTTAAGACAATATCCCGTAAAGCCAGGAGAAAACTTTAATACTTCTACCGAAATACCTAATGCTTTTTTTGAGACAGGACTATTTAAAACTGGAAAAACTTATAAAATAACCATTATCAAAACTGCTAAAACAATTTATTTCAAAGTTACAGGGAAAAATATTTCTAAACTTTTTTCATGGGATATCAGTCAGCAACCAGAACTTGATGAAGGTCGAATAGGTCTCAGACATATGTTCAGTCGTTCAGCTATTTATAAAGACTTTTCAATATATACTAAGAAATAAAAATTACTTTAAACTCAAAAAAGCCTTTCCTAAATAAGCAATAATATCCGAAGCTATAAACGATTGAAATCCTGTTTGAGAAACAGCAATATCAGCGGTTAAACCATGCAAATACACTCCCAATTTAGCCGCTTCAATGGGTTCATATGATTGGGCTAACAAACTAGTAATAATACCAGTGAGCACATCACCACTTCCGGCTGTTGCCAAGGCTGGATTTCCAGTAGTATTTTTATAAATAGTTGCTCCATCAATGATATGAGTTGGCGCGCCTTTCATCACCACAATAACTTTATATTTTTTTGAAAATGAAATTGTTTTTTCAAACTTTTCTTCTTCTGAATTCCATTTTCCAATCAATCGTTCCAATTCCTTAGGATGAGGAGTCAAAATAGTTTTGGGTTTCAAATACTTCAATACAGATGGATTTTGAGATAGTATATTTAAAGCATCCGCATCAATAACCAATGGAAAATAATTGTCTTTAATAAAATTACAAACTGCTAGTTGTGTTTTCTCCTCCTGCCCTATTCCCGGACCAATACCAATAGCATTGGGCTGCATCTCAAAATGGATATCCGAAATACATTTTTTCTTCTCATCGGTTAAAACCATCACTTCAGGAATAGCAACTTGCACAATCTCATAACCACATCTTGGTACATAAGCCGTAACCAATCCGCAACCTGCTTTTAATGCTCCTTTCGAAGACAAACACATCGCTCCTATTTTGCCAAAACTACCACCAATAAGCAAGGCATGACCCTGAATTCCTTTGTGAGTAGTAACGGCAATGGTTTTATAGTACTTTAAAATTTCTATTTTATCTATTAAAATGGCCTGAAACATACAGCTAACTTTAGAATAACCAAAACTAAATTAGCGCTATTTTGAACAAAACCATAAGAATTTTTCAATTATTTTCTTAAAAAACAACAGAGTTATAGGCTGTTTAAACTTTGACTTCTACACCTTTGCCACTCAAAATAAAAGCAATAAATTAGCACCATCAAACTAACACTTAAATCATAATGAAAAATACTGCGCTTACGCACATACACGAAGCTTTAGGAGCTAAAATGTTACCATTTGCCGGATATAATATGCCCATTACTTACGAAGGAGTAAATGCCGAACACGAAACGGTGCGTACTGCTGTTGGTGTTTTTGATGTATCACACATGGGAGAATTTTTCCTTTCCGGACCTAATGCTTTAGCTTTAATCCAAAAAGTAACTTCTAATGATGCTGCTGTATTAACAGATGGAAGAGTACAATACTCTTGCTTACCAAACAATGAAGGCGGAATTGTTGACGATTTATTAGTTTACAAAATCAAAGACGAAGAATATTTATTAGTAGTTAATGCTTCTAATATCGAAAAAGACTGGAATTGGATTGCATCTCAAAACGATTTAGGTGTAGAAATGGTGAATCGTTCTGATGATTATTCACTTTTAGCAATCCAAGGACCAAAAGCGGTTGAAGCATTACAATCATTGACTTCAGTCGATTTAGCTTCTATCAAATATTACCACTTTACCATCGGAAACTTTGCAGGATTTGATAATGTTATCATTTCAGCTACTGGATATACAGGTGCAGGTGGTTTTGAAATTTATTGTAAAAACGATCAGGCTGAAGCAATATGGAACAAAGTATTCGAAGCGGGAGCTCCATTTGGAATCCAACCAATTGGTTTAGCAGCTCGTGATACTTTACGTTTAGAAATGGGATTCTGTCTTTACGGAAACGACATTAATGATAGTACTTCTCCAATTGAAGCAGGTTTAGGATGGATTACTAAATTCAACAAAGAATTTACCAATTCAGCCAACTTAAAAGCGCAAAAAGAAGCGGGTGTATCAAGAAAATTAATCGGTTTTGAAATGCAGGAAAAAGCTATTCCAAGACATGATTACGAAATTGTAGACGCTAACGGGAACAATATCGGAATTGTAACTTCAGGCACTATGGCTCCTTCTTTAAACAAAGGAATCGGTATGGGATATGTTACTACTGAAAACAGCGCTGTGGATAGCGAAATCTTCATCCGCATCCGCAAAAAAGACGTTGCAGCCAAAGTGGTAAAAATGCCATTTTATAAGAACTAATTCTTTGATAAAACGAGAATAATTGTATTTTTGCAGCGTTAAAAAAATTTAGAAATGGGAAGAGCATTTGAATTTAGAAAAGGAAGAAAAATGAAACGTTGGGCAGCTATGGCCAAAACGTTCACCAGAATTGGTAAAGATATCGTGATGGCTGTTAAAGAAGGCGGTCCAAATCCTGAAACCAATTCTAGATTAAGAGCCGTTATCCAAAATGCCAAGGCAGCCAATATGCCGAAAGACAACGTGGAACGTGCGATTAAAAACGCTTCTAACAAAGACACTGCTAACTATAAAGAAATATTATTCGAAGGATATGCTCCTCACGGAATTGCTATCCTTATCGAAACAGCTTCTGACAACAACAACAGAACGGTTGCTAATATTCGTAGCTATTTCAACAAATGTAACGGAACCATGGGAACACAAGGTTCGGTAGAATTCATGTTCGACCACACTTGTAACTTCCGCATTCCAAAAGAAGGTTTAGACGCTGAAGAACTAGAATTAGAATTTATCGATTTTGGTGCAGAAGAAGTTTTTGAAGACGAGGACGGAATCTTAATCTATGCTCCTTTCAACAGCTTT
>JALRGZ010000054.1 GCA_023253295.1 Flavobacterium sp. | reverse complement strand
TTTTGAAGCCTATAATGAGGCTGGGTTTAAAGAAAACGGACTGCATTATAATTTTATTCAGGACAATCAATCTTTTTCTAAAAGAGGGGTGATTAGAGGCTTGCATTTACAAAACAATCCTTTTGCTCAGGCCAAATTAGTCCGTGTTTTACAAGGAGAAATTCTTGATGTAGCAGTTGATTTGCGAAAAAGTTCACCCACTTACGGTCAGTATTTTTCAATTGCTTTAAGTGCCGAAAATAAAAAACAATTAATGATTCCCCATGGTTTTGCCCATGGATTTTCGGTATTAAGCGAAACCGCTTCAGTAATGTATAAAGTAGATCAGGTCTATAATAAAGAAAGTGAGCGAGGAATCCGTTATGACGATCCTACCTTAGCCATTGACTGGCAAGTGAATCCGGAAGAGATTATCGTTTCTGAAAAAGATTTGATATTGCCTTATTTCAAAGAGGTGGATTGGGAGTTTTAACGGATTACTTCCCCGAACAACAAACAACGGTCAACGAACATTGAAGGACGATAACGGTTAACGAACAATTAATGAAAAAAATACTAGTTACAGGTGCTAATGGTCAGTTGGGTTCTGAGTTAAGAGTACTTTCAAAAAATACTGATTTTGAATGGGTTTTTACCGATTGGCAGGAATTGGATCTGACAGATTTAGAACATTTAGCAGAAAAAATCGATCAAATCAATCCTCAAATTATAATCAATTGTGCAGCACATACTGCTGTGGATAAAGCGGAATCCGAATATGAATTGTCAGATGTATTGAATCATCAGGCAGTAGCTGTAATGGCTAAATGGAGTTTTGAAAATCAGTGTAAGCTCCTTCATATATCTACGGATTATGTCTTTGATGGTAATTCGGCTACAGCATTAACTGAGGATGCCCCAACAGCGCCTATCAATGTCTACGGACGTACAAAATTAGCGGGTGAAAAAGCCTGTATTGCACAAAATCCGGAGACAGTTGTTATTAGAACTTCCTGGGTCTATTCCAGTTTCGGTAATAATTTTGTAAAAACCATGTCTCGCTTAATGCAGGAACGTGACAGTTTGAATGTGGTGAATGACCAAATAGGAAGTCCTACTTATGCGGCTGATTTAGCACAAGCTATTGTGACTATTATACAACAGAATAATTGGTCTCCGGGAATATATCATTTCTCGAATGAAGGAGAAATCAGCTGGTACGAATTTGCCTTAGCGATTCAGGAAATTGGAGGTTTTGAATGTGCGATTAGCGGAATTCCTTCTTCCGATTATCCAACCCCAGCCAAACGTCCTGCTTATTCCTTGTTAGATAAAAGCAAAATAAAAAGTACTTTTGGTGTGCCGGTTCCTTATTATAAAGAGAGCTTAAAGAAGTGTATGGATTTACTAAGGACTAATCACTAAGTATTAGTTACTAAAAAAAAGAAATAAATGAAAAAAATACTAATTACGGGTGGAGCAGGTTTTATAGGTTCACATGTAGTAAGACGTTTTGTAACTAAATATCCGGAGTACCATATTTTTAATTTGGACGCTTTGACATATGCAGGTAATTTGGAGAATATAGCGGATATTGAAAAAAAGCCCAATTATACTTTCATAAAAGGTGACATTGTAGATGCGGATTTTATCAACAGTCTTTTTGAAAAACATCAATTTGATGGAGTCTTACATTTAGCTGCCGAATCCCATGTGGATCGTTCGATTACCGATCCTATGGCTTTTGTAAAAACGAATGTAATAGGTACGGTGAATTTATTAAATGCAGCTAAAAATAGCTGGAAAGATAGTTTGGAAGGCAAACGCTTTTACCACATTAGTACCGATGAGGTATATGGGAGTTTAGGAACCGAAGGCTTGTTTACAGAAACAACAGCTTACGATCCTAATTCGCCTTATTCAGCCTCTAAAGCCAGTTCCGATCATTTTGTACGCGCTTATGGCGAAACATACAATTTACCTTATGTGTTGACAAATTGTTCTAATAATTACGGGCCAAATCATTTTCCGGAGAAATTGATTCCATTGTTTATTAATAATATCATCAATAATAAAGCTTTACCGGTATATGGTGATGGGAAATATACCCGCGATTGGCTTTTTGTAGAAGATCATGCGGTGGCTATAGATTTGGTTTTTCACGAAGGTAAAAATCATGATACTTATAATATTGGTGGTTTTAACGAATGGCAAAATATTGATTTGGTAAAATTACTCTGTAAGATAATGGACGAGAAATTGGGAAGAGCAGTAGGTACCTCTGAACAATTAATTAGCTATGTAAAAGATCGTCCGGGGCATGACCTTCGTTATGCGATTGATGCAACTAAAATCAATCAAGAATTAGGATGGAAACCTTCGGTAACTTTTGAAGAAGGATTAGAAAAAACGGTAAATTGGTACATGAATAACCAGGCTTGGTTAGATAATGTGACTTCTGGGGCCTATGCTTCTTATTATGAAAAACAGTATTCGAATTAATTTCGAATGGATTTCAAGAATTGAAATACTTTGTAAAAGAAACCAATGTAATAATGTTGTGAGTTGTCTGTTTTCTAACCGACAACCGACAACTGATAACTGAAAATATGAAAGGAATTATACTAGCAGGAGGTTCTGGAACACGTTTACATCCCTTAACCTTAGCCATGAGCAAGCAAATGATGCCGGTTTATGATAAGCCAATGATTTATTACCCTTTGTCTACTTTAATGACAGCTGGGATTAATGAAATATTGATAATTTCTACCCCTCATGATTTACCTAATTTTAAAAAATTATTAGGAGATGGTGCTGCCATAGGTTGTCAATTCAGTTATGCCGAACAAGCCGTTCCTAATGGATTGGCGCAGGCTTTTGTTATTGGAGAAGAATTCATAGGAGAGGATAGCGTTGCTTTGGTTTTAGGAGATAATATTTTCTTTGGCTCTAATATGGACGAATTATTACAATCCAATAACAATCCTGATGGAGGAGTCGTTTTTGCATACCATGTTTCCGATCCTGAACGGTATGGGGTAGTAGAATTTGATAAAGAACTCAATGCCATTTCCATTGAAGAAAAACCATTACAGCCAAAATCCAATTATGCGGTGCCTGGTTTGTATTTTTACGATAACTCGGTAGTGGAAATTGCTAAAAGCATCCAGCCAAGTGCCAGAGGGGAATATGAAATAACCGATGTGAACAAAGCCTATTTAGAAAAAGGAAAATTAAAAGTAGGTATATTAAGTAGAGGAACAGCCTGGCTGGATACCGGAACCTTTAATAGTTTGATGCAGGCAGGCCAATTTGTTCAGGTTATTGAAGAAAGACAAGGTTTGAAAGTAGGTTGTATCGAAGAAATTGCCTGGCGTCAGGGATTTATTTCCGAACAGCAGCTAAGAGAATTAGCAGAACCTTTAAAGAAATCCGGCTATGGGGAGTATTTGTTGGGACTTTTGAAGCATAAGTTCTAATCTCTGTATTTTAAGGTGTTTTTTTTGTAGTTCTATCTATCTTTTATTTACAATCTATTTTTATTTAATAAAAAGTTAAAATGACATTTTTATGTTATATTTTTGAGGTCTAAAATGATAGTAATATTTTGAGTAACAGTATAGACAAAAGAAGTTTGCAAAGGCTAAAAAAAATCTTTTCTAGAGAAGAGTTGATGCTGACTATACGTAATTTAAGTTATTTACCCAGGTGGATTGTGTTGGGGCTTGATTTAACGGTACTTATTGCTAGTTTTTTCTTTACAAAATTGATAATAAATGGTATTGGCTTGCATTTTATTGTTTTTAATAATAAAACCATCTATATCTGTTTTTTATTAGGAGTGAATATGTTTTCCTTTTGGTTTTTCAGAACCTATGCAGGAATTATTAGGCATTCTTCCTATATGGATGCCATTAAGTTGTTGTTTTCTCAGATATCTGTTTTAGTTTTTTTTGTACTTGTTAATGCTGTTTTTCAGTTTTTTAATGGATACAAAATTTACTTAAATACCGCCCTTTTTATTTATATGGTGCTTTCTTTTTGTGGGCTGTTTTTGTATCGCGTGGTGGTGAAACAGGTTTTTGAACAGTTCTTTTCAGAAAAAAATGATGTCAATTTACCACGAACCGTAATCTACGGAACCGATGCGAATGCGCTTGCTGTAGCCAATGCTCTAAAATTAGAAAAACCCAGCCGATTTAAAATTGTTGGTTTCGTAGATAGAAATAGTCAAAATTCATCCAAAAGAATGATGGATTTACCTATTTTAATTCAAAAGAAAAAATTACCTACCCTAATGCGTTCTGTAGGAGCTGAGGGAGTAATTATTGCAGATAAAAGTTTATCCAAAGAAGAGCGCTTAGTCATAGTAGAGCAATGTTTAGAATTCAATTACAAGGTGTATATTGTTCCCTTGATTACCGATTGGGAAAACAAAAAAGAGATTTCTCAAAAGGTAAAAAGCCTTCAAATTGAGGATTTATTAGAACGAAAGCCAATTGTCTTAGATAATAAGTCTATTTCCAAACAGTTAAAAGACAAAACCATATTAATCACGGGGGCTGCTGGTTCTATAGGGAGCGAAATAGTGAGACAGGTGTTACTTTTCAAACCTAAAAAAATTGTAGCTGTCGATCAGGCAGAAACGCCTTTGCATAACCTATGTTTAGAATTAAGTGGAACAGACGTTTCGATTCCTATTGTGACCATCGTCGCTGATGTAAGAAATACCGATGCTATGGATCGAATATTTAAGGATTATTTTCCTGAAGTAGTCTATCATGCAGCGGCTTACAAACACGTTCCTTTGATGGAAGAAAATCCTTCACAGGCAATTCTAACCAATGTAGACGGTACAAAAAAAATAGCTGATTTGTCCTGTCAATACAAAGTAAAAAGTTTCGTAATGGTGTCTACCGATAAGGCGGTAAACCCAAGTAATGTAATGGGGGCTAGTAAACGTATTGCGGAGAAATATGTACAGTCTTTACAGCTGAAATCAAATGTAGATAAGAATACTAAGAGTACCAAGTTCATCACAACACGCTTCGGAAATGTGTTAGGCTCTAATGGTTCTGTAGTTCCCTTATTTACCAAACAAATTGCTGAGGGTGGACCTATCACCATTACACATCCTGATATTATTAGATACTTCATGACAATCCCTGAAGCCTGTCAATTGGTTTTGGAGGCAGGAGCGATGGGAAAAGGAGGCGAGATTTACATTTTCGATATGGGTAAACCGGTAAAAATTATCGATTTAGCCCGAAAAATGATCAAATTAGCTGGTTTTGTTCCTGATCAGGATATCAAAATCAAAATTGTAGGCTTACGTCCGGGAGAGAAACTTTATGAAGAATTGTTAAACGATACCTCAAAAACAATTCCTACCCACCATCATAAAATCATGATTGCTCAGGAAATTCAGGAAGAATTCGAGGTCTTACATGATGAAATAGAAGAATTAATTACAATTGCCAATTTCCATAAAAAAGAAGCGGTTGTAGCCAAAATGAAGAAAATAGTGCCTGAGTTCAAAAGTATGAATTCAACTTACGAGGTACTGGATAAATAAGATTTAGAAAGTTCTTTCATACATACGTCAGTTCGATTTCTATGACAAATGCAAATTATTTTCATACCAATTCCAGCTTAGCTGATTCAGAGGCAACAGGCTTAGATTCAGTAGCCATTGGCCCAGTTGCGAAATCAACTGGTGAATCATCTATTGCTGTCGGGCATTTTTCCAATGCTGCAGGGTTAAACAGTATT
>JALRGZ010000206.1 GCA_023253295.1 Flavobacterium sp. | reverse complement strand
GGAGGACGATTTGTTTTAGTTGGTTTATCTAAAGGAGAATTAACGTATAGTCACCCTGCAATTCACGCCAAAGAAATGACTTTAATGTGCAGCCGAAATGCAACCACTGAAGATTTTGAACACGTAATCAGTATTTTAGACCAATTCCCAACAGAATCTTACATTAGCCATAATGTACCTTATACAGAAATGATTGAAAATTTTGATAGTTGGTTAAATCCTGCAACCGGAGTAATCAAAGCTACTGTTGATTTCAAAATAAAATAATTATGGTAATAGATTCGCACCAACATTTTTGGATTTACGAAGCCGAAAAGCATGCCTGGATTGATGATGACATGAAAGTCATCCGTAAGAACTTCTTACCGGAAGATTTAAAAACAATTTATCAGGAAAATGGTATTGGTGGCTGTGTGGCTGTTCAGGCCGACCAAACTCTTGCAGAAACTGATTTTCTTTTGGATTTAGCCCAAAAAAATGATTTTATCAAAGGTATTGTTGGTTGGGTTGATTTAAGAGCTTCCAATATTGAAACTGTATTGGAAAAATACAGTCATTTCCAAAAACTGAAAGGATTCCGTCATGTAGTTCAAGGAGAAGCAGACCACAACTTCATGTTACGTCCTGATTTCTTAAACGGAATTGCTGCTTTGGAAAAATACAATTTCACTTATGATATTCTTATTTTTCCGCACCAGCTAGGAGCTGCTTTGGAATTAGTAAAGCGCTTTCCTAAACAAAAACTTATCATTGACCACATTGCAAAACCGTACATAAAAGACGGATTTTATGATGGTTGGGCTACTTTAATGAAAGCAATCAGTGAATATCCAAATGTATATTGTAAGCTTTCAGGAATGACCACTGAAGCTGATTATAACAATTGGACTGCTGAACAAATTGAACCTTATATGCAGCTCGTTTTAGATGCATTTGGAGCCAACAGAATCCTTTTTGGTTCTGACTGGCCAGTGTGTTTAGTAGCTGGAAATTATACCAAAACAAAAGAATTAGTAACCAATTTTATTGCAAAATTAAGCACAAAAGACCAAGCTGCCATCATGGGAGCAAATGCAATGCAATTTTATAACTTATAAATTATGGATTTAGGATTAAAAGGAAAAGTAGTCGTAATTACCGGGGCTGCAGGTATTAAAGGAAGTATTGGAGAAACCATCTTACAGCATTTAGCTGACGAAGGAGCTATTCCTGCTGTTATCGACAGAAACGACAGAGGTTTTGGATACATAGAAGAATTGCAAAAAAAAGGAATTGACGGTTTATTTTGTAAAACAGACGTAACCAATCCTACCGAAATTGAAAATGCAATAGCAAAAATTGCTGAAAAATACGGTCGTATTGATGCCTTAATCAATAATGTAGGGGTTAATGACGGTGCCGGACTTGATGCTTCTTACGAAGAATTTATGGATTCTTTGAAGCTAAACATGGTAAGTTACTTTGTAACCGTAAAAAATGCATTACCTTATCTAAAAGCTTCTAAAGGACCTATTTTAAATATTGGTTCAAAAGTAGGTTTAACAGGACAAGGAGGAACTTCAGGATACGCAGCTGCCAAAGGTGGTGTTTTAGGACTAACACGCGAATGGGCAGTAGATTTAATCAAATATTCCATCCGAGTAAATGCGATTATCATTGCTGAAAGCTGGACTCCTGCTTACGATAATTGGATTAAAACCTTAGAAAACGGAGAGGAAAAATTACAATCTATCGTTAAGAAAATCCCATTGGAAAACCGGATGACAACCCCGGATGAAATTGCAGATACCTGTTTATTCACTATTTCTGAAAGATCATCCCATACAACAGGACAATTTATATTTTGTGACGGAGGTTACGTTCATCTGGACCGTGCTTTACTAACTGAATAAATAACATAAAACTGATGTAGAACAAATCATAACTCCTTGTGATTTGTTCTTTTATTAAACCAATCAACCCAACCTTTAAATTATTAAACAAATGAATCAATCCACTTCGGCCGTTGTCGTAAAAAGAGATTTACTTTTCCCATTTATCATAATTACTTCATTATTTGCATTATGGGGAGTTGCCAATGACTTAACAAACCCAATGGTTTCTGCCTTTAAAAAAGTAATGCCTGAATTATCAAATATGCAAGCTTCATTAGTGCAGTTTGCCTTCTACTTTGGTTATTTCTTTATGGCCTTGCCTGCAGCCTTATTTATTAGAAAATACAGTTACAAATCAGGAATAATTTTAGGATTGTGTTTATACGCTTCAGGAGCATTTTTATTTTATCCGGCAGCCGCCTACCAAGACTATAATTTTTTCCTAATTTCACTTTGGGTAATCACCTGTGGATTAGCTTTTTTAGAAACCACATCTAATCCCTTAATTTTAGCTTTGGGTGATAGTGAAACAGCAACCAGAAGATTGAATTTAGCACAATCTTTTAACCCTGTTGGTTCTTTAATGGGAATGATTGTAGCGCAACAATTTGTTATTTCAGCACTTCGTTCAGATGATAAAGACACTGCGGGAAATTTAATTTACGATAGCTTATCTGAAACTGCAAAAGCATCCATTCGTGAGAATGACTTAGGTGTAATCAGTATTCCTTACATCATTTTAGGATTAGTAGTTTTAAGCATTATGGTTATTATACTTTTTACCAAAATTCCTAAAACTGCGGATCATGATAAAATGTCTATTTCGGAATCATTCAAAAAATTATTTGCAAATAAAACGTATTTACAAGGAGTAATTGCACAAGCCTTTTATGTGGGAGCCCAAATCATGTGCTGGACCTTCATTTTCCAATATGTTGATAATATCAATGAAGGATTAGCTGCTGACCAACAATTAACTGCCTCCTGGTATAATATTTCGGCAATGATTATTTTCTTAACAGGAAGATGGATTGGTACTGCTTTAATGCGAACCATAAATCCTTCCAAAATTCTGATGCTTTTTGGTATTGGAGGTGTAAGTTGTTGTTTAGGAGCTATTTTACTTCCGGGAACAATAGGGCTTTATTCCTTAATTTGCATTTCATTATTTATGTCGATTATGTTCCCAACCATTTACGGAATTGCCCTAAAAGGGATGGGAGACGAAGCTAAAATTGGTTCAGCAGGACTGGTAATGGCTATCGTAGGTGGCGCATTAATGCCTGTTTTTCAAGGTAGTATTTTAGATTGGGGTGGGCCTGGTTTTTCGGATGTAAAAATTTTAGGCTTTATCCCAGAAGTGAATTTTTCTTTTATTTTACCTTTAATCTGCCTGGCTGTTGTTGCCAATTATGGTCGCATGACACTTAATAAATAATTGCATTTAAAATCAAAAAAGTTCTTCATTTCCATACAGAGATGAAGAACTTTTTATTTATAATTTAATTACTAAAACGTCATTAGCTCAAGTTATAGTTTGCTAATATAACTTCCGTAAATATCTTTAAACTGGTAACCTTCTGAAATTCTGTCTTTACTTAACTTTCGATATTCCACTAATCCCCAAAGTACAAATTCTTTCACGAAAAACTTATCTTCTTTGGCTAAATCAGGCTGGTATTGTTTTAACAAAATTTCCAAAGGAACAATTGCCCCTAAAATTCTTTGGTATTCTTCTTCTGAACAATCATCTAATAATTCAAAACCACTTTCGGCAAAAAACCACTCAATCAAATCGGAATAAGCATTTTTTTCATTTGGCTTCTCTAATTTTTCAATCTTAGGAAAATAAGCCGGAAATAAAGTACGCACCGCAGCCGCAATTAAATGCTCCGCTACAAAAGCAGCTCCCTCCTGCTCGCCTTCGTAAACCAACTCCACTTTGCCCGTAATAGCAGGAATAACCCCCATAAAATCAGATAACCGAACTGTGGTCTTATCAACTCCTGATTTCAAAGCACGACGTTCGGCCGTACTCATTAAATTTTCAAAAGCGGTTATACTCATTCGGGCGCTTACTCCGCTTTTATGATCAATATATTCACTATCTCTGGCTTCAAAACTTATTTGTTCCAATAAATCTTTAGCTAAGGAAGGAACATAAACAATGTTATCCTGTTCATCATCCAATTTAGCTTCCTGTTCCGTTATTGCTCTGGCAATCTTAATATCTTCAGGATAATGCGTTAAAATTTGAGAACCAATTCTGTCTTTCAAAGGTGTAACAATACTACCTCTATTAGTATAATCTTCAGGATTAGCCGTAAATATAAATTGCATATCTAATGGCATACGCAATTTAAATCCGCGAATCTGAATATCGCCTTCCTGCAAAATATTAAATAAGGCAACCTGAATTCTGGCTTGTAAATCAGGTAACTCATTAATTACAAAAATACAGCGATTGGCACGCGGTATCATCCCAAAATGAATCACACGATCATCTGCGTAAGAAAGCTTTAAATTAGCTGCTTTAATTGGATCTACATCTCCAATCAAATCGGCAACTGTCACATCTGGAGTGGCTAATTTTTCATAAAATCGTTCGCTTCGGTGTAACCAGGAAACAGGTGTTTCGTCACCTTTTGCAGCAATTATATCTTTGGCATATCTGGAAATTGGACATATTGGATCATCATTAATTTCTGAACCGCTCACATAGGGGATGTATTCATCTAATAATTCTACCATTTTTCGGGCTAATCGGGTTTTAGCCTGACCACGAAGTCCTAACAGATTAATATTATGTCTTGAAAGAATAGCTCTTTCCATTTCAGGAATAACACTATTTTCAAAACCATGAATCCCTTCAAATGTTGGAACTCCAGATTTAATTTTTTCACGAAGATTATCTCTTAATTCGTCTTTGATACTTTTACTTTGATATCCCGAAGCCTTTAATTCTCCTAAGGTTTTTATATTTTCTATTTTCATACTTTTATTTTTAACCGCAAAGTCCGCAATGCTTTACGCAAAGTTTTTAAACTCTACTATCTGCTTTCTAGCTTTTAATTTACTTAATTCGTTTTTTTCGATTGGTTTCATAATCCTCAAAAATCATTTCACCTAAACCTTTTAATCCTGTGTAAAATGCTTTTCCCTGATTGGCTTCAGTAAATCTTTTGACAAATTTTTGTAAATAAGGATCTGATGCAATCATGAAAGTCGTAATAGGAATATGGAGTTTTCGGGCCTGTTGCGCCTGAGTATAACATTTATCCACAATATACTCGTCCAAACCATTACTATTCATATAATAGGATCCATCCCGTTCTTTTACACAACTGGGTTTCCCATCTGTAATCATAAAAATTTGTTTGTTGGTATTACGTTTTCTTCGTAACATATCCATAGCCAATTGCAAGCCCGCAACCGTATTGGTGTGAAAAGGCCCTACTTTTAAATAAGGTAAATCTTTGATAGCTATTGGCCAGGCATCATTTCCAAAAACCAAAATATCCAAAGTATCTTTAGGATAACGTGTCGTAATCAGTTCAGCCAATGCCATAGCCACTTTTTTAGCCGGAGTTATGCGATCTTCTCCATACAAAATCATACTGTGACTTATATCAATCATTAAAACAGTACTCATTTGGGCTTTATATTGAGCATCTTCAACGACCAAATCATTTTCGGTCAGCATAAAATTATCAACTCCATTGTTAATCTGGGCATTGCGTAAACTCTCCGTCAAAGAAATTCGTTCGAGGCTGTCGCCAAAATGAAATTCCCTAAACTCTCCAGTATGTTCATCACCATTACCGGAAAATTTTGTTTTGTGATTTCCGTTTCCGGAACGTTTCAATTTTCCGAAAATCTGATCTAAAGCCTGTTGCCGAATCGCTCTTTCAGTTTTCGCAGTAATACCTAAACCAGAAGTTCCATCGTCTTTTAATTCATCTTTGATGTACCCCTTTTTCTTAAGATCTTCAATAAAATC
>JALRGZ010000190.1 GCA_023253295.1 Flavobacterium sp. | reverse complement strand
AAAAATAATGAGGTTAGCCTTTGGATTTTTGCGGTAAATGGATAGAAATTGGAGAAATTTTAAAATTATTCTCTAGATTATTCTTTATTGAGTAAAGCGTAAAAAGCAGTTTCATAACTGGCACTAACAGGAATTTCTTCGTCTTTGATATGAATAATTTTGTTGCGTACCTTGTCTATTTTGGAAACAGGTACAATAAAGGATCGATGTACACGGACAAATTCCGGAGAAGGCAGTTTTTCTAAAATAGTTTTTAAGGTCATTCGGGCGACAATTGTTTTCTTGTTTTGAATATGAATTTTAAGATAATCGTCTAATCCTTCTATGAATAAGATATCTGAAAAAAGGATTTTTTGCAAACTATAATCAGCGCGGATAAAAAGATAAAGTTGTTCCGGATCCTGACTTTGTAATTTGTGTTGGTAGGCTGCTTTTTCTATTGCCTGTTGGAAACGGCTGAAAGTAAAGGGTTTTAAAATATAATCGGTGGCGCTTACATTAAAACCTTCTACAGCATATTCAGAATAAGCAGTGGTAAAAATTACCATGGTTTTATGCGGTAGTTTTTTGTAAAAATCAATTCCGGAAATAGCAGGCATGTTGATGTCCAGAAATAATAAATCAACAGGAAATTTTTTCAAATGTTTAAAAGCATCTTCTGATTTGGTAAAGGTCTTTTCCAGACTGATGGTATCCATCTGGTCACAAAAACTTTGTAATACATCCAGTGCTAAAGGTTCGTCATCAAGAGCAATTGCTTTTAACATCCTACATTAATTTTTAATATGACTATGTATTTTTCTTTAGAATCATCAATAAATAATTCATGGTTTTTTGGGTACAAATGGTTTAACCTTTCTATGGTGTTTTGTAATCCAATACCACTTTGAGACTGGATAGATTCTACTTTGTTGTTCGATACCAATAAAGTTAAATAATTATCTTCAATAGTGATTTTTATTTCTATTTCCGATTTCTGATTAGGATTCACACCGTGTTTAAAGGCATTTTCTATAAACGAAATTAATATTAATGGTGTAATGCATTTTCCGTAAATGTTGCTGTCACGCTGGTAATTTATTTTAACGGTATTACCTAATCTTGTTTTTTGAAGCTGAATAAAATTGTCAATATAATTGAGCTCTTTTTCTAAAGCAATAACATCATCATTGGCATTGGTAATAATATATCGCATTAATTCGGATAACTGAACCACTGAATCGGCAGTTTTATCATCTTTCTTTATAGCTAAAGCATAGATACTGTTAAGCGTATTGAACAAAAAATGTGGATTAATTTGTGCCTTTAGAAATGATAATTCCGACTGCATTTTCTCTTTTTCAACATTTCGCAGTCTGTTATTAATGGCAAATAGCAAACTAGAAACTACTCCAATTAAATAAACCAATACAGTGTGACTGTATTGAGTAGGAGGGCCTCCAAAATGATGGTTATCCATCTTAGGCATTGGTGGTTGTTTGTCGTGATGAAATTGAGGCCCCGGACCATAGTCTAAAAAATTACGGTCAGGATGATCAAAATAAGTTGAAATCCAAAGAAAGAAGAGTAAAAACAAGCTAATGATACCGAAATAGAATAGCTGTTTGTTAGAAAAATAAATCTTAGGAATGAGATAATAATAATTAAAGAAAAAGAAAATTAATAATAAGGAATAGATGAAAAAGTAAATTCGATCATGAGCATTATAAACTAGATTGGGTAGTTTTAAAACACTCCCTGTAGATGTAAACATATAAGGCAATAGTAAGAATACTATGCACACGAAAAAAATTAATAGATAAGAAGGAATATTTTTTTTCATGAAATAAAGTTAACTCATCAAAGTTAAGTTTCCTATGATTAGTATTCTAATTATTGAGGTAAAAATCAGAAATCCTGCGATTAAGTTCTGAATAAACCCGAGTATATTTAAAAATTAATCATGTACAGGACTTTGAGTGCAAGGACAATTACTTATTCCTGCAAAGAAATCTAATCCAATAGTTACCATATGTGTTCCTGAATTGTAGGACATCAAAGGGTTAAGTGTTACCTGATAGGAATATCCAAAATAAAAATTGGATTTTTTGAAGCCTACCATTGGACCTAAATTAAGCGGTTTAAAAACCTGATCGTTTAGAAAACGATAGGAAATACCAGCCCAATAATAGTCCTCGTATCGGTTGAATTTACGGTATTTAATATTGATATCGGTACTAGATCGACCGTCACTGGCAAATAATTGGTAATAAACAGAGGGTTCATATTCCTCTCTACTATTGGCCGGACCTTTTATTACATAACCCGAATAGATTTGATAATTTAAAAGTAAATCGGGTTCTGCTTTAAAATATTTATCGATGTTTTTAGGCAGGATATTACTGGCATTGAAACTAAAATAAAAATTATCATAGCGATACAAAGCTCCAATATCAAAGTTATTGTTGGAGTTAAAACGGTTGTCGGTGACGCTAGGATCTAAAATAGGGATTTCATAAGTGGTATTGAAATTTTCGATGTCAATCTTAAAATTATTGATGTTGTATGAAATTCCCAGTGATAAATACTGTTTGGTGTAATAATCCAAAATAAGATGTTGGGCAAAAGAGAATTTGGCACCTGTTTGATGAGTGTTGCCATTTCTATCATTGTAAAATGAAACTCCCACTCCCGAACGATCGGCAATTCTAAAATCGGCATAAATAGACTGATTTCTTGGTGCATCTTTGATACCAATCCATTGTGCTAATCCATTGGCTCTGATTTTAAGATTATCTCCAATTCCTGCAAAAGTAGGTGAGATCACAAAGTGATTATCAGCCAAGTATTGGGTGTGAACCGGTATATTCAACTCCTGACAATAAGCTTGGCTCATTGTCAAGAGAAGAAGAAGTGATAATATTATTTTTTTCATTGTCGTATTTTTAATTTGGGGCAACATCTTTTTTTGTTATCTGTAAAGGGTGAAATGCCCCACAAACTCTCTATTGTCTTTTCGGTCATTCAGTTTTAAGACAAACCAATAATCTCCTGAAGGTAGTTCTTTACCATCATATTTCCCATCCCACGTTTGCCCTACATGATAAGTGGCAATTTTTCTACCATATCGGTCAAAAATGTCAAATGTCAGGTCTTTATAATTTTCAGTACATCCAGGAGCCCAACCATCATTTATGCCATCTCCATTAGGAGTAAAGTAATTAGGAATACAAACATCAATATATTCAAAATATCGGGTAGCGGTAGCAGTACAGCCATTTGCATCTGTTACCTGAACGGTGTAGTTACCGGATTTATATATGATATAGGTGTTTTTAGTGCCAGTGTCTTCTCCGTTAAAAGTGTATTGGTATCCGCCTCCACCACCGGTAGCAGTTGCTACAATTTCGTTTAGACCGCCATCACTCAAAGTTAAGGTTAGCGGATCAACTTGCAAAATATTGAAAGCAGGAGTTTGTTTAGTACATCCATTAGTGTGTCTCACATAAATAACATGGCTACCTGGAGCTACATTTGTAAATACATTACTTGGCTGATAGTTTTGGTCATCATCTAAAGAATAATCTAAATCAGCTGGATTAGTAATACTTGGATCTACCGTAACTGTAACCGAATTAGCTGCTGCATTATTCACACAACCATAATCAACAGTGGCAATTGGATTTATTATAACGGATTCTTCCAACTGTACTTCCAGTTCGTAAGAACAACCATTAGCATCTAAAATATAGACAATGTGAAATCCACCTGTTAATCCTGTAAAATCAAAACGTGTTTGCGTAGCAGTACCTGTAGTATAACTTCCTGTTGGATTGTCTATGTTAACACTGTATGGCATTACACCTCCCGTAATATCAATACTAAAGGCAGCGTCATTGTCACCATAACACACCTCAGGTACTATTGAACTTTGATCCAAAGTAGCAACAATTGGATCGGGTTGAGATATAGTAAAATCTAGTGGGAGATAACAACCCAATTGATCTTGTACGATGACTTTATAATCGCCAGGTGCCAGATTTTCAAAAATATTGGAATCAAAAAACTGGTTTAAATTAGGTGAAATAGCATACTTAATAATACCCGTTCCACCGCTGGCAGTCACATTATAGGTACCGTTATTAGCACCATTACAGGTTACTTCGGTAATAATAGCTGTTGCAGTCAAAGGTGTTGAAGGTTGTGTAATAGTAATGACCAAAGTGCTGGTGTTACAATCGCCACTATCTACTGTTACTCGGTAATCTCCGGCAACTAAAGCTGTAAAATTGCCTGATGTACTTGGTCCTTGTATTAAATTATTTGAACCATCTAATAAGGTATAACTGTAATTACCTAAACCACCAGTAGCAGTTGCAACAATAACTCCCGTATTATCGCCAGCACAATTAATAACAGCATTGGTTGTATCTAAATTAATGTTTAGAGGTTCTAATGGATCTATCTTAATTCCATTAGAAGCATTTGAAATACACCCATTAGCATCTTTCACATAGTATACATAGGTTCCAGGTGTAACTGGGAAACTTACTGAAGTTGTAAATGAACCTAAAACAGTTGTAAAGGCTGCATCTGCACTATAGGTATAGGTTCCTGTTCCTCCTGTTGCGCTTAACGTAAGAGTGGTTTGATTATTACATGTTTGTGTACTAGCTACTACTAAACTTGCATTTACTTTCGAAGGTTCTGTAATTACAATTGGTAAAGTAGTTGCCGAACAGCTGTAGCCATCAGTTACGGTTACTGTATAAGTTCCTGCTCCTAAACCACTGAATACAGGAGATGCTTGCGGACCGCTGGAAGTAGGAGGTACTAAAGAAGTTGTGTTCAAAGTATACATGTAATTTGAACCCTGACCACCGGTAGTAGTATTAACCGTTATAGTAACGTCTTTGTCTCCAAAACAGTTTACAATTGGTGCATTTGAACTTGCAGTGATAGTAATTGGCGTTGGAATTACCAAAGTCACATTTGCGGAAGCGATACATCCTTTACTATCTCTTACATTAACAGTGTAGTTTCCGGCTGTTAAATTGGTAAAAGTGCTTTGTGATGAGAATGCTACTTGTTCTGCTCCATTTAAAAGTAATTGGTACTCGTAACCACCAGGCCATCCTCCAGTAGCAGTTGCTGAAATACTTCCATCATTATTTCCTGAAATACA
>JALRGZ010000168.1 GCA_023253295.1 Flavobacterium sp. | reverse complement strand
CTATCCCTTTTTCTGAGTAAATTAATCCGCCCCAGGTATCATAAACATCAAATGTAATATTTGACAATCCTTTAAAAACAGGTAAAAAATAATCATTAAAACCATCTTTATTAGGCGTAAAAGCATTTGGATACATTAAATTATAACCTTTTTTAATCTCAATTCTCAGTGTATAATTATATGCACATCCCAATGGATACGTTACTCTTTGATTGACTAAATAACTTCCTTCTTTTTTAAAAACATGCACCGGATTGATTTCACTGGAAACAGAGCCATCGCCAAAATTCCATGAAACAGCAATAAAACCTTCTGTTGCTGTATTCGTAAATTGAATTGGATCTTCAATAGAGTATAAACCGTAATTAGTGAAAGCAAAAGAATTTGCTTCAAATGAAGGACTTCCTAATGTTGGAATATCAACATTAAAGGTATAATTTGAATTACAACCTAAGGCGTCAGTTACATCTAAGAGAATCGTTCCATTTTGATTAGTAGTCATAATTTCATTATTCGCTCCACTTACATTACCACTTGACCAGCTTAATTGATAGGGTGGTAAACCTCCTGAAACCTGAGCCGTAAAATTTTGTTTTACTTCTTTGGTATCACAATTAAAATCGGTTTTAGTAACGACACCTATTTCAATTGGAGGAGGTCTATTTATGGAATACGGAACTGTTTTTTGACAACCTCTTGCATCGGTTACTGTAACAGAATAATTCCCTGCCGGAACATCAATTAAATCCTCTGTTGTGGCACCATTAGACCATAAATAGCTAAAAGGAGCTGTTCCTCCTGAAACTAAAAGATTGATTGCACCACTATTCGCATTATCACAATCAAATGCATTAGTAATATTTGCAGATAATACTAAAGGCTGTGGCTCCTGAAAGTCAAATGTTCTAACAATTTGACAAGGCGTTCCATCAGAAATAGTAGCAGTATAAGTTCCTGGTCCTAAATTATTTCTCGTTAATCCCGAAGTACTTCCATCACTCCAAACTAAAGTTACCGGAGCTTTCCCTCCTACTAAATTCAAAGCAATACTTCCATCATGAGCTCCGTTACAGCTAATTTCTTTTTTAACAGGATTCACTGTAAAAATAGCTGCTTCTGGAATTGATATTGTTTCAGACATAGTACAAGCTGCATTATCAGTAACAAAAATCGTATAATCACCCGCCGATAAATTAGTCTGATTTAATGTTGTTGCTAAATTACTCCAGGTATATTGATATGGCGGAGTACCTCCGGAAATAGAAGTCGTAATCGAAGCATTATTATCTCCATAACATAATATTGCTGTGGTACTATATGTGATTTTAATTTCATCTGATTGTGAAATAGAAACAGACAAATCTTTAGAACAAGACTGACTATCAGTTACAGTCAAAACATAATCTCCCGCCACCAGATTTGTTACATTTTGATTCGTACTTGTAAATCCGTTGGGACCTGTCCAAGCAAAATTATAACCAGAAACAGAAGGCATTCCTCCCGAAACAGTTACATTAATGGCCCCCGTTGCCTCTCCATAACAAACTACATCTGTTTTATTCATCAAACTCACCACCAATAATGGCGGCTCTGTAATAGTAAAAGAAGCTGTTTTAGGTCCGCAATTATTAGAATCGGTTACAGTCACTACATAATCACCCGATCCCAAATTTGAAATATCCTGTGTCATGGCAAATGGAGCTCCATTTTTAGTCCAGGCATAAGTATAACTTCCTGTTCCTCCTGTCACATCAATATCAATTCTTCCATCATTACTCCCTAAACAACTTACATTTTTTATATCAACTTCTTGAATAACAATTTCAGTAGGCTCGGTAATTTTATATGTTTTTGAAAAAGGACAATTACCATTATCGGTGATACTCAAATTATAATCACCAGGCTCTAAATTTGAAATAGTTGTTTCTGAAGAAGTAAAACTATTAGGTCCCGTCCAAGATATCGTATAAGGTGAACCTGAAGTAAAGGGAATTCCTCCTGTTATATTAGTTGAAATAGAAGCATTATCTGCACCAAAACATTTATTATCATTGATAACCACATTAGCATTAATAGCAGGATTGACAGTTACTGAAACAGTAAAACTATTTCCAATACAAATACCTGAAGTTGGAGTTACAGTATAGCTTACTACAGAAGGATTTACAGAAGTATTGATTAATGTTTGGCTTATATTCAATTGAGGAGTCGATTGAGCACTAGCTCCTGTAATTGTTCCGGGAGGATTTATTGTTGGATTAGTCCAGGTATAAGTTGTTCCTGCAGGAATAATATTAAAACCAGAATTTGCTGGTGTAACTGTAAAAGTATTGGTACTACAAATAATTGCACTTTCAGCAGTAATATTCGGTTTTGCATTTACTGTTACAGCCGTTGCATTAGTTTTTACAACACCACAAGCTCCTGCTAAAGACGGAAAATTAATCACACAATAATAATACACTGTTCCTGCTGTAGTTGCCATAGGCTGATAAGTAGCATTGGTTTCACCAGCTAAACTATTTCCTCCTATATTTGAATTAGAAGTATTGGAATACCATTGATAGGTTGGTGTTCCCACTCCATTGCTTATAGTAAAAGACAAATTTGCCGGAGTATCTCCAATACAAACCGTACTTGGAGTAGGCTGAGCACTAACTGAAGGAGAAACACTTACCTGAACTGTTGCCACATTACTTGTAACGCTACAACCTGCACCAGCTTGTGTCAAAACTGCATAATAATACTTAGTACCTGCTGTAGTAGTTGATGGCAGATAAGTAGCACTTGTCTCCCCGGATATCGCTGTACCTGAAGCAGTATTATTGACCGTACTCTGATACCACTGATAGCTAAAAGCACCATTAACACCTGAACCAACTACAGTTAATGCCGCAGCGGTTTCACTCTGACACAATACCTGATTTGCTAAGGGTTGCGTTGTAATAGTAGGAATATCTAAAACTTTAACGTAGGCGACTTCACTTGTAACCGAACCGCAACCACTTCCATTAGTATTTACAACAACATAGTAATAATAATCCCCTACAACAGTAAAGACTGGCGGAGTATAAGTACTATTCGTAGCTCCCGAAATCGAATCACCTCCTGAATTAGTATTTGTTGTATTCGAAAACCATTGATACGTTGCTGTTCCTGTTCCTCCCGAAGGAGTCACCGATAAAGCAGTTGCAATTGTTGAACCGGTACATATTGTTTGAGTGGCTAATGGCTGCGAAATAGTAGGTTGTGCTGTCACTGTAACAATCGCTACATTAGAAGTCAAATTAGAACAACCGCCAGAACTTAAAGTCACCACAGCATAATAATAGATCGTTCCAATAGTAGTGGTTGGAGGATCGAAAGTCGTACTCGTTTCACCAGGAATTAAAGTACCTCCTGTTGTAGAATTTGATGTATTAGAATACCATTGATACGTTGGCGTTCCGGTACTACTATTTATAGCAACTGCCAACTGAGCAGCGGTTCCACCTTGACAAACGGTACTGGAAACGGGTTGGCTTGTAAAAACAGGCGCCGGATTTACAGTAATAGTAAAATTTACAGGAGTTCCCGAACAACTACCTATTTTAGGTGTTACTACATAGGTTAGGGTTCCAGCAGTAGTATTTGTGTTAGTTATTACTTTTCCGGAAATTGTACTCGTAGACCCCGAAGTAACATATCCTGAAATTCCTGCAGGAGCGCTTCCTGTCCAGCTAAAAGTTGTTGATGGATCATCGGAAGTCAGATTAATATCTAAAAAAGAAGTACCCGAACAAATCGTCTGACTGAAATCGGTATTGGTAATCGTTGGTATTTTATTTACTGAAAATGTTTGAGTTGCAGTAGCCGAAACACCACACTCGTTAGTAACTACCAAAGAAACCGTATAATTGCCAATTGCATTATAAGTAATGGTTGGAGGAATCGCTGTATTGGCGGTTGATGGTGTTCCTCCCGGAAAACTCCATGCATAGGTCAGTGTACCTGAAGCCGGAGCGCAACTAGTAATTGTCGCTGTTGGATTGACAGTTGCGGTTCCACAGCTATTTGGAATAGCTTCAATAATTGCTGTAGGCGGTTTTTTAACCTCAACAGTTTGCGCAGCACTCAC
Organism: Flavobacterium sp.; assembly: GCA_023253295.1. Classification (GTDB taxonomy): domain Bacteria; phylum Bacteroidota; class Bacteroidia; order Flavobacteriales; family Flavobacteriaceae; genus Flavobacterium. Next base: position 13,220 of record JALRGZ010000168.1, on the reverse strand, counting down.
TACACTTCCACAACTGTTGGTAGCTGTTAATTTAATACTATAGATACCTGGCTCTGTAAAGTTATAAGTTGCGTTTTTAGTATTCTGATTGGCTATCGTTGCAGTAGTACCACAATAGTTTGGAGTATAAGTAACCGTCCAAGAATACGTAGGTGTAGTACAAGAATTGGTTTCTACTGTTGTATTAGTCGTTGTAATTGCCAAAGGAGCACAACCCGAAGTATTATTTATGGTAAATTGAGGAACTAATGCTGATTCAATACAAATTGTTTTTGTAACAGGATCTGAAAAACCACAGTATCCTTGAGCTACTAAGCTTACAAGATAATTTCCATGAATTGTATAAGTATGTGAAGGATTAATTGCTGAAGATGTACTTCCATCACCAAAATCCCATTGATAAATTACATTCTGAGTACAACTTTGTCCATAACCTGTTACCGATGTATTATTAAAAAGAACATTTGTATTCAAACAAGCTTGAGATGGAGCATTAAAATCTGCTTTAGGTTTTGAATAAACTGTAATATTGGAAACTGAACTTTTTGTTTCTCCACAAGCATTAGAAACTTTTAGGATTGCTGTAAATTCTGAATTAGGACAGTTTGTTATTGTATAAGAATGAGGAATAGGAAAATTTGATGAAGCCGAAGGATTGGAAGCATTAAAATAAGATGAATTTTGTAAATCTGTTTGGGTATAATGTACTATTCCGGAACCATCCCCATAATCAATATCATAAACTGTTCCTGCGGAATTAGATCCCCAATTTGAAATGGTAAAATTAATTGGTGCTGTTGGAGCACATAAGTTTTGTGTACTTCCTGGGCTTACGATTCCTCCAGACGGATTAGTGACATTTTTTATCACATAGGCTTTCGAATTACTACATCCATTTGTACCCAAAGCTGAAATAATCATATTATAGGCTCCTACTAAATTATAAGTATGATTAACCGGAAAAGAAACATTATTTTCAATTCCACTTCCATCTCCCCAATCTATAGAATAAGAACTAACACAAGTTGAAGTGGAAGTATTTCCAACCTTGATGGTAAATACAGGATCAGTCGCCGCATTCGAACAATTGTTAAACAGATCAATTGCAAAAGGATTATTAGCATCATTAAAACTGATATCTGGCTTTTGTTTAACACTAATTATTTTTGATACTGAGGCAGTGCAACCATTTAAAGTAACCGTTAAGGTCACAGTAAATGTTGAAGTTCCACATCCTAAAGCTGTAAATTGATGGGTTGGATTTTGTAAATTAGACACTGGGGTACCATCTCCAAAATCCCAGGAATAAGTTATTGCTCCGGAAGAAGATACTGAAGATAAAAATTGAATAGTTGTTCCCGAACAACTATTATCATTGGAAAATGAAAAATCAGCAGTAATAGGAGTCCCAACAGTAACAGTCGCTGTACCTGATTGTACTGCTTCTGTCTCAGGAATTGTAGCATCATGTACGCTAACTAAATTATAAGTAAATGTTCCTGCAACTGAAGTATCAACCGCTAAAGTCACCGAACTATTAGTCCCTGTAGTAGAAATCGTTTGAGGACTTCCGCTATTTAGTTTATAAGTAAAAGTATATGGGGCTGTCCCTCCTGTTCCGGTAAAAGTAATTAATGGACTTGCAGCTCCCTGACATACAGCGGTAGTTCCTGCTATAGTGGCAGTAGGTGTCGCCAAATCAATTACTTCTGTAGATGCTTTTTTATAAAAACTGTTTTTATTTTCTGCCTTTAATGTAGGTATGGCGCAAAATAAAAATGAAAATAAAATAATCGTGTAGAGTTGTTTCATATGCGTCTTTTATATTTCTTGGGGGAAAATATTTAAAGTTCACAAATATACTCTATATCCATTTTAGCACCTTATCATTTCATTAATTTATATCGTTAAAAGTCTGATTTTTACAATAAAAAAACTGATTTCTTTAAAGAAATTGGGAATAAATAAATAGACCAAGTTAATTAACTAATATTTTCTTATTTTTTTATTTCCTCAAAAATAAATTCAGGTTCACTGTAATCTATAGGCTCACCTTTTATAAAGTTAGGAATACCCATATAAACCGAAATCACACCTCTTCCTAATAACAATTTATTTTTCTGTTTCAATAAGGCAATCGGATATCGTTTTAAAACTCCTCCGCCATAAGGATGATAATAATACGTCCCTTTGATGGTATCACCCGAAATTATCCCTCTCACCTCTCCGGAATCTTTGTAAGCACCACCGTATTTAATCACATAATCTCCAAAAAACCTGTTATCATCCAACTTAATAAAATATAACAAAGCAGTGTCTCGATTATTAACGGCTTTATAAAAATAGTGTTTGCCGTTTTTTATGTTATTGTCACAACTTAAAAATAAAACACAAAAAACTACTCCAGCAAGTACGCTTATTATTTTTCTATTTAATCTACTATTCATCATTTTACAACTTAAAACAAAGATACCAATAGCTACATAAATTCAACAGAACATTTCAAAATATGCCAATTTTATTCGATTTTACCGATGCTTTTCTGTTTTATGCAAAGATTTAACTTAAAAGATTACTTATCTTTGCACCCGAAAAAAAATTATAAATAATCATACAACTTTTAAAAAGTATACAAAATAGCATATTATGAGAAGTGATGAAGTAAAAAAAGGACATCAAAGAACACCACATAGATCATTATTCAGAGCAACAGGATTAGTAGATGAAGATTTCGACAAACCATTCATTGGAGTTGCCAATTCCTATATCGAAATTATTCCTGGGCACTTCTTCTTAGACCGTGTATCAAGAGTGATTAAAGAGGAAATCAAATCGAATGGCTGTGTCCCTTTTGAATTCAACACTATCGGAGTAGATGATGGTATCGCAATGGGTCACGATGGAATGCTTTTTTCATTGCCTTCAAGAGAATTGATTGCTAACTCTATTGAAACCGTGATGAACGCACACAAGTTGGATGCTATGATTGCGATTCCTAACTGTGACAAAATTGTTCCTGGTATGATTATGGGTGCTTTAAGAGTGGACGTTCCAACTATTTTTGTAAGTGGTGGACCAATGAAAAAAGGACATACTAAAGACGGTGTGCCTATTGACTTGGCTACTGCTTTTGAGGCTGTTGGAAAACACGAATTGGGTGAAATTACCGATGAGGAATTAAAAGATATCGAGTGCAATGCTTGTCCTTCAGGAGGAAGTTGTTCAGGGATGTTTACGGCTAACTCTATGAATACTTTGATGGAGGCTATGGGAATTGCACTTCCGGGTAACGGAACTATCCTTGCTTTGACCAAAGAGCGTGAGGAATTGTACCGTCAGGCGGCAAGAAGAATTTGCGAAATTGCAAAAGACGCTGCACAAACCGAAAAATTCAAGTTGAAAAACATCCTTAACGAAAAAGCCGTTCGTAATGCCTTTGCAGTAGATATGGCTATGGGTGGAAGTTCAAATACGGTTTTACACATGTTGGCTATCGCCAAAGAAGCGAATGTAAATTTCAACCTAGAAGACATCAACAGTATTTCAAAACGCGTATCTCACATTGCTAAAATTTCTCCAAGTTTGTCAACCGTTCACATGGAAGACATCAACACTGCCGGAGGTGTAAATGCGGTAATGAAAGAAATGACTAAAAGAGGTGATGATATCTTATTAGACAACTTAACGATTACAGGTGAAACGATTTTAGAAAAAATCAAAGACGCTTATATCAAAGACACCAATATCATCCACACCATTGACAATCCGTATTCAGCGGTAGGTGGTTTAGCTGTTTTATATGGTAATCTTGCTGAACAAGGAGCTGTAATTAAAACGGCTGGTATTACCGGAGACCGTGTTTTCACAGGAAAAGCAGTATGTTTTGACGGTCAAGCCGAAGCTATAGAAGGTATTTTAGGCGGAAAAGTAAAAGCAGGTGATGTTGTTGTTATTCGTTACGAAGGCCCTAAAGGTGGTCCTGGAATGCAGGAAATGCTAGCGCCAACCTCTTTAATCATGGGTATGGGATTAGGAAAATCGGTAGCATTAATTACCGATGGTCGTTTTAGTGGAGCAACCAGAGGGGCTTCTATCGGTCACGTATCTCCTGAGGCTGCCGAAGGTGGAATGATTGGTTTATTGCAGGATGGTGACGAAATCCATATTGATGTTGACCAATACATCTTATCAGTAAACTTAACTGACGAAGAAATCGCTAAAAGAAAAGCTAATTTCGTTCCATTGAAAAAAGAATTAACTTCAAGATGGTTAGGACAATACCGTTCATTAGTAACGAACGCTAGTAACGGAGCGGTGTTAAGATCGGATTTGTAATTTTTTATTGAAAGATTAAAAAATTGAAATAATTAAAAGATTCAATCTTTAGAAATACCAAACCTCGTTTTGCTTTATTGTGAAACGAGGTTTTTTTATATCAAATAATTTCGAACAGCAAATTCGAATGATTTAAAAAGAAAGAAAATACTTAACAAACAAAAGTATTATTCCCTAAAAAGTAGCTTTTTATTTATATATTTGAAACTCACATTAAACCAACCACCATGAAAAAAAACAAAATCTTCCTGTTTTTAGTATTACTAAGTTCAATAACGTTTGCACAACGGATCATAGAAAATCCTGAATTTGAAGTTTCCAATAGTGGAATAACACATATTTCAAAAATTGAACTTAACAAAAACGTCACAAGAGTTCACATCCATAATACATTCATACCTAATTGGTGGGTTTCGTACGAAAAAGACATTTTTATTCTATTGGATAATGGTACCAAAATCAATATCCTTGATGTGGAAGGCGCTAAGTTTGATGAAAAAATAACAATGCCTGCATCAGGAGAAAATGATGTAGTCTTGCTATTTCCGCCTATCCCGGAGGATGTAAAAAAATTGGATTACAATAATCAAATTTTCGGTATTTCGTTGGTTGAAGGTGCCGTTAAAAATAATAATTCCAAAGAAGTCCCTCAAGAGGTTACAAAATGGATAGATAACGAACTCAAAAAAGCGACTAAAAAACCATTAGCAAATTTCAATTCAAAAGAATTCTTCAATAAATCTGGTGGCCGATTAATTGGTTACATTAAAGGTTATGATCCCCGATTAGGCTTTACTAACGGAATTATTTATGCCAAAAATGATCTTACAAGAGAAGACTTCCCTGTAGTTATTGACATTCGTCCAGACGGTCGTTTTGAAGGAGATATCCCTTTAACAAATCCCTCCAGCAGCTATATTGTCTTTAATAAATCTCTGATAAAATTTTATATAGAGCCTCAACAGACACTGGCAATGATTTTGGATTATGATGAATTTTTATATGCTGACAGAATGCGAAATGCACCTCATAACTTCAAAAAAATCACTTTTAAAGGTTCCTTAGCCAAAATTAATGAGAACTTAATGAATTTTAACGAAAGACCATTCGATTATAAATCTTTCAGCAAAAAAAAGTCAACAGTTGCTCCAGTAGCATTTAAGGAAGAAGAAGCCGTTGAATATCAAAAAAACTTAGCTAATTTAAACAACTATCTAAAAAACAACACCATATCTGATAAAGCGAAGATTATATTAAAAAACCAGATTGATTTGGAACATGCTAATCATTTATTCGATTTTGTAAGTAATAGAGACTATTTTGCTAAACAAGACACCACTAATCTGATTTTGAAAATACCTGTAGAAAATGATTATTTTGATTTTTTACAAAAATTTAATTTGAATGACCAAAGTCTTGTAGTTGTGAGAGAATTTTCAACTTTTGTAAACCGCTTGGAATTTTCTCAACCAATTTTAGTATATCCAAAACCAAATCCTGCTAATTATTCCTCTTTCACACCTGAAAAAACATTGAACCAATATCTGGAAGATGAAAAAATTGCAATTACTGAAAAAGACAAAACTTTAAAAGAAGGCATGAAAAACAAGACTTTAAAGTCTATAAAAGAGCTTAGAGACTATGAAAATCAGTATAGTGAAACATATAAAAAAGCAACTCAGGAATATTCTAAAAAATATGTAGAACCATTTATAAATACTAAACCAAAAGCTGAAGTTGTAACGATGGATAAATGGAAATTAAGAGATTCTGTAGTTAAAAATGTTTTTCATCTGGATAAAAATTTAGTTTATGAAATTATAAAAGTCAGAACTATTGATTTTGATATCAAAAGAAGCAATTCTGAAAACGCCCACGCCTACTGGAATGAATTAAAAAAAGATATTACACATCCCTTTTTACAAGAAGAAGGCTTACGAATGGTTAATAAACAATTCCCTATCAACACTATTCAAAACAATCCTCTATTAGAAAATTCGAATCAAAAATTAGTCATAAACGCTATAGCAGAATCCAATAAATTACCAGAAGGAAAAGAAGCCGAAATTTTTAAAAACATTATAAAGCCTTACAAAGGAAAAATTCTTTTCGTTGACTTTTGGGCAACAACCTGCGGCCCTTGTGTAGCCAGTATTAAAAGTATGAAAGAAACCAGAAAAGAATATAAGGACAATAAAGATTTTGAATTTGTATTTATTACTGACCAAGCCCAATCTCCTATCGATTCTTACAACAAATTTGTAAAAGAACAAGAATTAGTAAACATTCACAGAATAGAGACCGATGATTATAATTATTTACGTCAACTATTTAAATTCAATGGCATTCCAAGATATGTTGTAATCGATAAAAAAGGAGATATTATAAATGATAAATTCGAAATGCACAATTTTAATCATTTAATAAACGGAATCCTTGAAAAATACAAATAAGTGATTATTGCATTTTAAAATAATACCAAACCTCGTTTTGCTTTATTAGTGAAACGAGGTTTATTTTATTACAAAATCTTTTTTTTTATAAAATAGGCAACAAAAAAATCACTTTTCATTTACATTTTTTCTCTATTTTGGTCACATAATTAACTATTTAAATATACTATCTATTTCCTGGTAATCAAAAGTTTTGTTATGAGAAACATTATGTTATTTATTTTGTTACACATTTCTATAAATTTATTTTCTCAAGCAGGAAGTTTAGATACAACATTTGACAATGGTCCCAGCTTACTTAATAATGGTATTATTCACACAACAATTATCCAACCGGATGGTAAAATTATAGTAGGTGGTTCATTTTACTTCAACAATAATGGAACTTGGACACAAAACATAACACGTTTAAACCCTGACGGAAGTATCGACGAAAATTTTAAAAGCGGCATAGGTGCTAATGACGCAATAAGAGCTAGTTTATTACTACCAGATGGAAAAATTATAATAGCAGGTGAATTTTACAATTATAATGGTTACCATATTATTCGAATTGCTAGATTAAATTCGGACGGAACTTTAGATACTAGCTTTAATCCTGGTCTAAGTACAAATGATGATATATTAAATATTTCTGTACAACCAGATGGTAAAATCATTATTGGTGGATATTTGTATACCTATAATGGAATTCCAATAAAAAGAATGGCCCGAATAAATACTGATGGTAGCTTAGACACATCTTTTAATCTTGGAATTATCCCTGGCAACTGGATACAAAACTCTATTGTACAACCTGATGGAAAAATTTTAATCTTTACAGATTCTATTAATTACAATAGTCAATATCAAGTAGCCCGATTAAATGCTGATGGAAGTTTAGACACAACCTTTACCATGACAAAAACCAACACTTCTGTAATAGCTAGTGCATACCTACAACCAGATGGTAAAATAATAATTGCAGGAGTATTTACATCTGTAAATGGTGTTCCAAAAAATTCTGTAGCCCGTCTTAATTCAGATGGAAGTGTTGACACAAGTTTCAACAACAACCTAAATATTACATACACCGGTACTAATGGTGTTCTACTTGGACCAATGATGAATACAATATCAGTACAAACTGATGGTAAAATTATTATAGGAGGATTATTCAACAATATCAATGGAACATTTTTTCAAAATATTGCTCGGTTAGACCAAAATGGAAATATCGATTTAACTTTTATTCCTACAGAAGACTACTCTAATATGAATGACTACAGTGGTTATTTCACTACTTCTGCCATCCAATCAGATGGAAGAATAATTATGGTTGGACAATTCACTTCATATTACGGGACTAATACAAATACAATTGTACGTTTAAATAATGATTTATTACCTCCTATTATTCCTAATCAATCTCTTTGCGAAGATTCTACAATTTTAAGTTTAACTGATTTAGGCACAAATTTAAAATGGTATAATTCTGAAGATGAAACAGTTTCTTTAAGTCAGTCTACTATCTTAACTGCAAAAACATATTATGTTTCTCAAACCATTGAAGGAATTGAAAGTGGAAAAACTTCAGTTCAAGTTACAATTACACCTCCTATTACACCTACTTTTACACAAATTTCACCTATTTGTGTAAGTGATATCATTCCACAACTACCAACTCTATCTAATAACAATATTTCTGGAACATGGAATCCTGCATTAGACAATTCTAAAACTACTACTTATACTTTCAAACCTGCAATTGGATCTTGTGCTACAACAACCACTATGACCATCATTGTGAATTCAAAACTAACTCCCTCGTTTACACCAGTCGCTCCTGTATGTTACAATGAAACAATTCCTGAATTACCTTTAACTTCAAACAATAATATTTCTGGAACTTGGAGTCCCGATTTAAACAATAAGCAAACAACTACTTATACCTTTACTCCAACAACTGGTTCATGTTCATTTAATACTACAATGGAAATCGTTGTACTCCCAAAACCTGACTTACTGGAAACTAGTGATGATGTAATTTGCTCTGAAAATGATGAATATACTCAACTTAATGCTGGATTATTATCTGGAGTTCAATCAGATTTCAATTATCAATGGTATAAAGATGATATTTTATTATTCAATCAAAAAGACTACTATTTGAATGTTAATACAGAAGGCTTATACACTTGTGAAGTGATTAATAAAAATTCATCTTGTAAAAATATTAGAACGATTAGAATTAAATTTTCAAGCACTCCTAGTATAAGTGAAATAATAGTTTCGGATATATCAAACAATCATAATGTAACAATTATTTCATCTGACTTAGAAAACACTCTTTTTAGTTTAGATACTCCCACAGGACCGTTTTTAAGTACAAATATTTTTGAAAACGTTCCATCGGGAAACCATACAATTTTTATTAAATCAAAGGATGGTTGTAAAATAATTTCAAAATCGTTTGATATAATTGGAGCTCCAAAATTTTTCACTCCAAACGGTGATGGATATAACGATTATTGGAAAATTGAAGGCATAGATTATTTACTATATAAAAATATCCAAATTTTAATATACGATCGATACGGAAAACTACTTAAAACAATACTTCCTAATGAAACATCAAATGGTTGGGATGGCACTTTTAATGGCAAACAACTCCCTTCTGATGATTATTGGTTTGTTGCAAATCTCGATGAAAACACAAAAATAAAAGGTCATTTTTCCTTAAAACGATAACAATTATTCCTTTACTCTTTTTGCAAATTCGATAGCAATTCAAAAATATTTCCCAAATTGAATTTATAAAAGCGGACAAAAACTTATTTTTGCGCCATGGGTAGAAAAAATACAGACAAAGTTGTCTTTCATCAGATAAAAGTCCTTGATGCAGGTGCAAAAGGCGTTTCGGTAGCGAAGGCTCCCGATGGTAAAGTAGTGTTTATCCCGAATGTGGTTCCGGGTGATGTGGTTGATGTGCAAACTTTCAAAAAACGCAAGGCGTATTATGAGGGCAAAGCGGTGAAATTTCACGAATTTTCGGAACATCGTGTGGATCCTATTTGCGAGCATTTTGGTGTTTGCGGAGGTTGCAAATGGCAAAACATGAACTATGACCAACAGTTGTTTTTTAAACACAATGAGGTAAAAAATCATTTGCAACGTATTGGAAAAATTGAACTTCCGGAGTTTGAACCTATCTTGGGTTCGGAGAAAAAGTTTTTCTATAGAAATAAAATGGAGTTTTCGTTTTCTAACAGCCGTTGGTTAACCGAGGCTGAAATTGGAAGCGATCAGGAATTAGACAATAAAAATGCCTTAGGCTTCCATATTCCTAAAATGTGGGACAAAATCCTTGACATCAAAAAATGTCATTTGCAGGAAGATCCTTCTAACGCTATCCGTAATGAGGTTCGTGATTTTGCTAATGCCAATGGTTTGACTTTCTTTAATCCGAGAGAACATTCCGGATTATTGAGAACCCTGATGTTACGTACGGCTTCGACAGGAGAAATCATGGTTTTGGTTCAGTTTTTTGAAGACGATCAAGCCAACAGAGAATTGTTATTGGATCATTTGTATGCCCAATTCCCTCAGATTACTTCTTTGCAATATGTAGTGAACAACAAAGCGAATGATACGCTATATGACCAAGATATCATTTTGTACAAAGGAAGAAATTACATCCTGGAAGAAATGGAAGGATTGAAATTTAGCATCAACGCGAAATCATTCTACCAAACCAATTCGGATCAGGCCTATGAATTGTACAAAATTACCAGAGAATTTGCCGGATTAACAGGTAATGAAACGGTTTACGATTTATATACGGGAACAGGAACTATTGCGCAGTTCGTTTCTAAAAAAGCGAAGAAAGTAATTGGGGTAGAAAGTGTTCCGGATGCTATTAAAGATGCTAAAGCCAATGCAGAACGCAATAATATTGACAATTGCGAGTTCTTTGTGGGTGACATGAAAGTGGTGTTTAACGATGCTTTTATTGCACAACACGGACAACCGGATGTGATTATCACTGACCCACCTCGTGACGGAATGCATAAAGATGTGATTGAACAAATTCTGAAAATCGCTCCTGAAAAAGTGGTGTATGTAAGCTGTAACTCGGCTACACAGGCACGTGATTTGGCTTTGATGGACGAAAAATACAAAGTAACACGGGTACGTCCGGTAGATATGTTTCCACAGACTCATCACGTAGAAAATGTGATTTTATTGGAAAGAAGATAAAAGTAACTAGTGATTAGTTATTAGTAATTAGCTATGCAACTAGTTACTAATAACTAATTACTAATCACTAAAAAAGATATGAAAAAAACGATACTGCTCTTATTTGTACTCAGCTTCGCTTTCTCCTTCTCCGGTTGTGAGAAAGATGATATTTGTGATGCCAATACTATTACCACTCCAAGACTGGTGATTACTTTTTATTATTCTGATAATGCTTCTGTAGAAAAAAATGTAACCAATCTAAGCATCTTCGGAGATGAAATGGAAGAAGCAGTATCCTATAATGGCAGTACACTAATAAACGGAAGTACGGTTTCGATACCTTTGAAAGTAAATACCGAAACAACTACTTTTCATTTCTTTTTAAATTATGGAAGTACTAATACTGCGGCACCACAAAACGAAGATATTCTCAAGTTTAATTATAGCACCCAAAATATCTTTGTATCACGAGCCTGCGGTTTTAAAACCAATTATACCTTAGACCCTACTAATCCTTTTGAACATACAGATGCTGCAACTCCGGATCAGAAATGGATAAAAGTTGTAAATGTAAGTAACAGTATTATAGCTAACGAAAATGAAACACACCTTGAAATATATTTTTAGCAGTTATTTTCTTTTGGTTATGCTTTTTGCTAATGCTCAGGAAACAAAAGTTACTGTAAAAGACAGTTTAAAAGACGGATATGTTCCTCAAAAAGCTGCTGTAATTACTAAAACTGCTAATACTCCGGAAAAAGATACAATTACAATTGCTCCGGTAAAAAAAGATCGTTACGGAGTCCGTCTAGGAGTAGATTTATTCAAACTGAGCAAAAGTTTTTATGATAACAATTACACAGGAATTGAATTAGTAGGAGACTATCGTTACGACAAAAAACATTACATCGCTGCCGAAGTGGGGAATGAAAACAAAACCACTGACGACGAACGTTTGAATTTTACCACCAAAGGTTCCTATCTAAAAGTAGGCTTTGATTATAACGGTTACGAAAACTGGTTGGACATGGAAAACATCATTTCTATTGGTTTACGTTATGGTTTTAGTACCTTCAACCAACAATTAAACAGCTACAGAATCTACAATACTAATCAGTATTTTGGAGAAACTCCTGCACTAACTTCCGGTCAAAAATACAATGGTTTAACCGCTAGCTGGATTGAAGTGGTTGCCGGGATGAAAGCCAAAGTATTCAATAATGTATTTGTAGGTTTTAGTCTTCGCTTTAACCGATTAATCAGCAACAAGCAACCTGCGAATTTTGAGAACTTATACATTCCAGGTTTCAACCGTACATACAACGGAGATTTTGGAGTAGGATTCAATTACACAGTAACCTATTTTGTCCCGATGTTTAAAAAAGTGGTAAAACCGGCTGAAACTGCTAAAAAGAAGAAGTAGTTTCAGTTGACAGTCGGAGTTTGCAGAAAGCAGATTTCAGAATTTAGACTTCAGAATTTAGACTTCAGAATTTAGAAAAAATAAAAACCGCAAATTCGCAAGCTATATAAATTTGCGAATTGGCGGTTCTTTTTTTAACCACAGATTACACAGATTATCACAGATTTCTCTTTGTGGTCTTAACAAAAAACTTTGCTTTTAAAAAAATAATCTGCTAAAATCAGCTAAATCTGCGTGCTTATTTTTTTCATGCATATCTAGCAGATGTGCACAGATCGCTTTTCTATTTTCATTTTCATTTATGAAAATAACTTATCTGAACTTATTTATCTCATTTCAAAAGCAAAAAACTTATATGACTTATGTGTTTAAAATTTAAGCCACAGATTTCTCTTTAAATCCTTTGCGAAAACCTTTCTCCACTTTGCGGTTATAAAAAATAAAAACCACAAATCCATTGAAATCAATCAGCGACTCTGCAGTTCTATTAAAACTTTCTTCACTTTGCGGTTAATCAAAACCTACCCTATCTCTTTCACGTTTTTAGAAAAAACCCATTTCATATACAATTTCTCCCCGTCATTCGTTTTTACAGCCTGAAACTTAGGACCAACAAAAGTTGCAATCACAAATGCCGCAAAAGGTTCCCAAAAACCAGTAAGCCCCGTATAATGGTGAATTAAATAACGGGATAAGATAAATAAACTCGCAAAAGTTCCTAATTGGTATAAAAATGCTCTTAGTTGTAATTTTGACATGACTTTTTTTGTTTTTATAGTTTAAGGTTC
>JALRGZ010000021.1 GCA_023253295.1 Flavobacterium sp. | reverse complement strand
GAGCCTGAGCATAAGCAATCATAATAGCCTCAACAGATTGTAATAAATCTTCCATTGGATCCTTAACGTTGTGAGAAGCATCAATCATCCAACCTAAACCTGTAGCGTGATCAATACCTTTAGCATCCATACCTTCTACTAATTCGTTGAAGATTAAGAATAATTGGTATGGTTTTAATGAACCTGCAGTTAAATCGTCGTCGCCGTATTTAGAATCATTAAAATGGAATCCTCCTAATTTATCTTCCATTAATAATAATGAAACGATTTGCTCAATATTAGCATTTGGAAGGTGATGACCTAAATCTACTAATGTTTTAGCCTGATCCCCTAATTTTTTCACATAAGAATATGATTGACCCCAATCAGCAACTGTAGTGGAATAGAAATTAGGCTCAGCACATTTGTATTCTAAGAATAATTTCCAGTTTGAAGGTAATGCTTCATAAATTTCCTGTAAACTCTCTAAAGTATTTTCGTAAGCTTTACGGAAATTCAATTGTCCGGGGAAACAAGATCCATCAGCTAACCAAACAGTTAAGGACTCAGAACCTAACTCAACACCTTGTTGGATTACATCAATATTATGTTGAACGGCTTGTTTACGTATTGATTTATTTACGTTTTGTAAAGAACCAAATTTATAAGAAAATTGGCTATCAGCCTGATCTTGGAAAGTATTAGAGTTAACCGCATCAAATTTTAATCCGTGTTGAGCAGCCAAAGCTTTGATAGCATTTCTATCTGTTGGGATATCCCAAGGAATGTGTAAAGAGATTGCTCCAGAAGCATTATTTAAAGCATGTAACAACCCTACATCTTCGATTTTTTCTTCCAAAGAACGAGGCTCTCCACCACCTGGAAAACGTCCAAAACGAGTTCCTCCTGTACCTAAAGCCCAAGATGGAATTGCAATTTGGAAATCAATTAATTTTTGGATAATATTTTCTGATTCAGCAATTTCTGAAAGAGTGAAAACTAATTTATTTTTATGAGCAGCATAAAGTCCGTCATTATGAGCTGCAATTTTATTAGAATCTAATATCATGATAATTTAAATTTTAAGGTAAATAAAAAACTTCTTTGAGCGAAACACTCACTGGTGAATTGTCCGGATTGGCATCCATAATATCTCCCATAAATTTCCACCATTTTTGCATAACAGGATGTTTAGGCAGTTCGTCTAAACGACTTGGGTCTTCAATTTTTAAAACACCAAAAAGGGCATGTGTATCTTCATCAAAAAAAATAGAGTAATCTTCTACTCCTACACTCTTCAATAAATCGGCTAATTCCGGCCACAATTCATCATGTCTTTTTTGGTATTCTTGAACCTGACCTTGATGCAATTGCATTTTAAATGCTACTTTTTTCATACTAAATGGAAGTTATAAACTGGAAGACCTAAACAATTTTGAAACCCTAAATTGTTATAAAAAACTATTTAAAAAAAAGAAAGAATAAAAGATAATTTTTAGACTAAGAAAAATCTAACGCCCGAAAAGAATCGGACGTTAGATCAATCAATCTAAAAACTAACATCTAAAATTATCTATAGAATCCCATAGCAACACCACCGTCAACATTTAATGCATTTCCTGTTGATTTGCTTAACAAACCTCCAACAAAAGCATAACATGCATTAGCAATATCGTCTGGTAATATAATTTCATTTAATAAAGTACGCTTAGCGTAGTAAGCCGGTAATTCAGCAACTGTAATTCCGTAAGCTTTAGCACGTCCTTCAGCCCATCCTCCTGACCAAATATTTGAATCAGAGATTACCGCATCAGGGTTAACTGTGTTTACACGGATTTTATCAGCTCCTAATTCAGCAGCCATCAAACGAGTTAAGTGAGCCTGAGCCGCTTTAGCTGAACCGTATCCAGGATTGTTTGGCCCTGCAACAACAGCATTTTTAGAAACGATGTTTACGATATCTCCACCGAATCCTTGTTTACGCATTACTTCGATTCCAGCTTTAGAAACAATAAATTGTCCTTTCACTAAGATATCGTATAATCTGTCCCACTCTTCTAATGAATGCTCGGCAATTGATTTAGAAATACTGATACCAGCGTTGTTTACAACGATGTCAACACCTCCAAATGCCAAACAAGCCGCATCTAAAGCCTTAGCTGTACTAGCATCATCAGTCACATTTAATAAAGTACTAGAAACTGCATCTCTACCAAAAGTTTTAGTAAAATCAGCAGTAGCTCCTTCTAAACGCTCTTCGTTGATATCATTGATTATAACACAAGCACCTTCTTCAGCAAATTTCTTAGCGATAGCCTTACCAATACCACCGGCAGAACCAGTAATTAAAGCAACTCTTCCAGATAATGCTTTTGGTTTTGGCATACGTTGTAATTTAGCTTCTTCTAATAACCAGTACTCGATATCAAAAGCTTCTTGGTGAGGTAATGAAGTATATTCAGAAACTGCTTCTGCACCTTTCATTACGTTTACAGCATTTACATAATATTCAGATGCTAAACGAGCCATTGTTTTGTCTTTTGCAAAAGTAAACATACCTACACCTGGGTATAAAATAACCACTGGGTTAGGATCACGCATTGCTGGTGAGTTTGATTTTTTACAAGCATCGTAGTAATCAGCATACATTTTACGGTACGCTTCAAAAGCAGGAGTCAATTTAGCTTTGATAGCATCAACATCAGATAAATCTTCGTTTGGAGCCAATTCAATCACAAGAGGACTGATTTTAGTTCTCAAGAAGTGATCCGGACAAGAAGTTCCTAGAGGAGCTAATTTTTCTAAATCATTAGAGTTGATGAATTCTAAAACTCTTGCATCATCAGTATAGTGACCAATCATTTTACGCTCTGAAGAACAGAAACCTCTCAAGATTGGAGCTACTTTAGCTGCCTGTAATTTACGTGCTTCTTCCGGAAGACTTTCTATTTTTTGACCTCCAAAAACAGGACGGGTTTTTCCATAGTTAGACTCCAAATACTCAGCACATTTTTCAATTACTTCAAGAGTGTTTACATAACTTTCATAAGCAGTATCACCCCAAGTAAATAAACCGTGAGAACCTAACATGATTCCACGTAATTTCTTTCCGTTTTTCTCCGCTTCTTCTAAACAAGCTCTTAATTGAAGCCCTAAGTCGAAACCTGGACGTTGCCAACCAACCCATCCAATTTCTCCGTTGAATAACTCTTCTGTAATTTTTTTACCATCTTTTGCAGCAGCAATAGCAATAGCAGCATCTGGATGTAAGTGATCAATATGAGCAAATGGCAAGAAACCGTGTAATGGTGTATCAATTGAAGGTGCTTTAGAAGCTAAATCAAAAATACAGTGATTGAATAATTCCACCATTTCGTCCTCAAATTCGATACCTCTGTATACATTTTCTAAATTGCGTAATCTTTCTAAGTAAAGAGCAGCACAACCTGATTTTGTTAATGTTCCAATATCACCACCTGAACCTTTAATCCACATTACCTCAGTAGCAGCTCCCGTCAACGGATCTTTATCGGTAATTTTTACAGATGTATTTCCTCCCCCATAATTAGTTAATCTCAAATCTGCCCCTAATAAATTAGAGCGATAAATAAATAGAGCTACTTCATCTCCTGCTAATTCAGCAGCCTTAGCTTCATCCCATAGGTAACTTACGTGTTTAAAAGTCATTGTATTTGAATTTGACATTGATATTTGAATTTTAAAATTGTTATTCTATTCTATAATTATTATAATGCGTTCCCCATACCAACCAAAACGATTGATAAAAACATTAACCCGATTCCGAAAAAGAAAACTTTATAAGTTTTATCCGAAACACCTTTCCATTCTTTCAAGTAGAATCCCCAGAAATTAGCTGTCAAAATGATCGTTGACATGTGTAAAATCCAAGATCCTGCTCCATTACCCATTTTACTTTCTCCCATTCCGTAGAAGAAAAATTGTAAAAACCACATCGTTCCTGCAATTCCTGAAAACAATACGTTTTTAGATATCGGAGTACTTTTATTAGTATAATCTCCAAAGGTTTTATTTTTAAAATTCAGGTACATACACCATAAGAAATTGGTAGTAAGACCTCCCCAAAGCAACACTACATAAGTAACATTATTTTGGAATAAAAATTCACCTTGTCCTGGATTTAAAGCTTTCCAAGCTTCATTAGCTGTTTCAGCCATTGGTTTCCCAGCTTCAATACCAAAATTGAAGAATGAACTTAAAATACCTGAAATAATTGCGATTATAAGTCCTTTTACCAGATTAAAATCTTTGTCTTTATCTTCATGCCCTACAGCAAAATCTTTTTCTTTAAGTGTACCTGCTTTTCCTAAGAATACGATTCCTAAGATACAAACCAATACACCCAACAATACTAACTGTCCTCCAGATGTTGAAGCCATCTCAGTAAACGATTCTTTTCCTTCCGTAGGATTAAAATTATAATAAATAGGTGGCACTAAAGCTCCGAATGCCGAACAGAATCCTAGCGTAATCGAGTTCCCTAAAGACATTCCTAAATAACGAACACCTAATCCATAAGTCAATCCACCAATTCCCCATATCAACCCCATTAAAAAAGTAAAAGATTTGATTGTTGGTGCAGCTTCACTTATAATATCTGTAAAATTTGGAATGGTCAAATAAGCTGCAATTGGCGGCACAATTAACCAAGAGAATAAACCTCCTACAATCCAGTAGCTTTCCCAGGCCCAACCTTTAACCTTTTTAAAAGGCATATAAAAACTTCCTGAGGAAAAACCTCCTATTGAGTGAAAAAGAATACCAAGAATTGATTCCATAAATATTTTAAAGTTAAAAGGTTAATTAATAGAAGAGGTAAAATAAAAAAAAAGGAATTTGAAAACTGTCCTGTACAGTCCTTGTCTTAACACTATTTATGACAATTTTTAAATATTTATGACATATTTCATGCTAATTGTTAAAAACTAGAACAAAATCAATCAATAAAAAATAACTGTTACTTAATCGATATTTTAAATAGAAAAAATTACAACGAGCCCCTTAATATTAACTTAAAAGGATTCTCAACATGCTCCTTAGAATTATTCAGCACCAAGTTAGCGGCTGTAATTCCCATAGTCTTAAAATCGGTTGAAATGGTGGTGAGTCCATTCATGATATAATTTTTAAGAGGAGTCTCATTATAAGAAATTAAACCTACCTGTTTTCCTACCGTTAGATTTAGACTTATAATTTTATCTAAGATTTTCACCAAATCTTCTTCCATCAAATTGATGTATACCTCACCTTCCTTAACTTCTTCTATATCCAGATTATTGACTATTTTGAAGTTAAAAGCGTAGTTGTAACAAAAATTTTCAAAGCCTTTTTGAATCTCCTTAGAGAAATAACTATTAACCGGAAAAACCAGTTTTAAAGTGTGGTATTTGCTTAATGGCTCTAAAGCCTCACTTAAGGCATTATAAATATCTTGTTCAAAATTTTCATAAACCGCTGCATAGTCCCCATTAATATCATTTAATTTTTTCCCAACAAGCACTAATTTATCTTTAGGAATATCATTAATCAACCCTTTATAGGCATCCGATTTTTCAATAAAATGGGGAATAATTACATAGTGAGTATATTCCGTTTTTTGTTGATTGAGTAATTTCTTAAACAAGGCATAATCATTATTATAAATATAGAAATCAATCGCTGCCTTATCTCCTAATGTTTCAACAAAAGCGTCATAGATAAGCTTTTTATGAGCACTTAACTTATTGAACATCAAAAAAATCTTTATGTCCTGTGAGACATCGGTATTTGCTATAAAATAACCCTTACCATGAAAAGCCTCTAAAATCCCCATTTTACGAAGAATATTATATCCTTTTTCAATGGTTACTCTAGAAATTTCGT